>NZ_JBMDWU010000005.1:0-30411 GCF_048594385.1 Micromonospora sp.
ACGCCGCGCGCGCCGGCGCCGACGCCGCCCGGGAGGAGACCGCCGCGCGGAACGCCCGCGCCGGGGAGGAACTGGCAGCCACGCTGGCCCGGGTGGACGCCCTGACCGCCGAGCTGACCGAGGCCCGTGCCGAGCTGCAACGGGCGCAGCGGGCGTCGGCCGCCGACCGGGCCCGACTGGTCGAACTGGACCGGGCGCTGGCTGACCGGGACGCCGCCCAGCGCCGTGCCGGTCCACGCGCCGACCAGGTCAGCGACCTGGCCACCGCGTTGGCGCGGATCAGCGCTCAGTCGCCGGGCTGATCGGGCCGGATCGCGCCGGCCGGGGCGGCCTGCACCTCGACCCGGGTGTCGTGGAACGTCGGCCCACCACCCAGGTCGGTGTCGCGGACCCCGGTGACCGCGTTGACGGTGCTGCCGCCGGGACTCAACCGCGCCCAGTACGCCTTGTAGGTGAACGCCAACCCCGGGCGGGTGGCGTCGTCCACGGCGACGGTGGCCAGGAACTCCCCCCGGTCGTTGTGCACCCGCGCCGGATCGCCGTCGGTCAGGCCCCGGGCGGCGGCGTCGACGGGATGCAGGTGGATGCGGGGCGGACCGGTGCGGCTGCGGTGCCACGGCAGCGACGCGAACGTCGAGTTGAGGAAGAACCGGCCGGCCGGGGAGATCAACGCCAGCGGGAACCGGCGGGCCAGCACGGCGTCACCCACCTCCACCGGCGGCGTGTACCCGACGAGCGGGTCGACGCCCTGCCCGGTCAGCCGCGGATCGTGGAACCGGGCCCGCCCGTCGTGGCTGGGAAACCCACCCTCGGCGTACGGGGCGGAACCGACGGCCACACCGGTGGCCCGCACGTACGTCCGGCGGGTCAACTCGTCGTAGTCGACGCCGGTGCCGTCGAGCAGCTGCCGTGCCAGGTCCTCGTCGCTGTCCCGCAGCCGGGGATGGTCCAACCCGAGCGCGGCGGCGATCCGCCGGAAGATCTCCGTGTTG
Source organism: Micromonospora sp. (assembly GCF_048594385.1). Taxonomy (NCBI): domain Bacteria; kingdom Bacillati; phylum Actinomycetota; class Actinomycetes; order Micromonosporales; family Micromonosporaceae; genus Micromonospora; species Micromonospora sp. Next base: position 993 of record NZ_JBMDWU010000005.1, read on the forward strand.
GGCAGCGCCTGCCCCGGCGGGTCGAGCACCGGCCGGTTCAGGGTGGCGTAGTGGTGGCCGTAGGAGGTGTGCAGGTCGAGGTGTTCCGGCTGCATGGTGGCCGGCAGCACCACGTCGGCGAAGTCGCAGGTGTCGGTCCAGCGTTGCTCCAGCACCACCGTGAACAGGTCGGCGCGGGTCAGGCCGCGCCGCAGCCGGTTCTGGTCGGGAACGGTCGCGACCGGGTTGGTGTCGAAGACCACCAGCGCGGTGACCGGCGGGTCGGCCTCGTCGGTGAGCGCGGCGGCGAGCCGACTCATGTTGATCGACCGGGCCGGCGGGGCGGGCATCCCGGCGGGTCGGGCGACCCGGTCGGCGTCGATGCGGTGGTGCCCGCTGGTGGTGGCCAACGCCCCACCGCCGGGATACCGGAAGTCCCCGGTGAGCAGGGGGATCGCCGCGATGGCCCGGACCGCCTGCCCGGCCCCGGCGTGCCGCTGCAACCCCAACCCGATCCGGATGGCGGTGGGGCGGGTGGTGGCGATCCGCTCACCGAGGTCCCGCACCACGTCGACGTCGAGACCACACTCGGTGGCGGCCCGCTCCACCGGCCACTCGTCCAGGCGTGCCTGCAACCGATCCCAGCCGACGGTGTGCGCGGCCACCCACGGCCGGTCGACCGCGCCGAGATCCCGGATGTGCCGCATCAACCCCAGGGCGAGCGCGGCGTCGGTGCCGGGCAGCGGCGCGACGTGCGCGTCGCTGCGGGCGGCGGTGTCGGTGCGCAGCGGGTCGATGGTGACGACGTGGGCGCCGCGCTGCTGGGCCTGCCGCACGAACGGCCAGTGGTGCAGGTTGGTGGAGAGCAGGTTCGCCCCCCACAGGACGACCAGTTTCGCCTCCACCACCGACTCCGGTTCGAAACCGACGGACCCGCCGTAGACCGACGAGAGGGCGGCCCGGGACGCGGCCGTGCAGATGGTGGTCCGCAGCCGCGACGCCCCCAGGTGCGCGAACAGCCGCGGACCCATCGACCAGCCCTGCACCAGGCCCATCGTGCCGGCGAAGTAGTAGGGCAGGACCGACTCCGGGCCGTGCACGTCGATGCTGGCGCGCAGCCCGTCGGCGACCCGGCGGACCGCCTCGTCCCAGCTCGCCGGCCGGTACGACACCGGCCCGACACCCTTCGGCCCGACCCGCACCAGCGGGGTGGTCAGCCGGTCGGGCCCGGTGACCGCGTCGAGGTAACGGTTCACCTTGCCGCACAACACGCCCCGGGTGAACGGATGCTCCTGGTCGCCGCGCAGCGCCACCGGTCGCCCGTCGGTGACGGTGAGCTGCCAGACGCAGGTGTCGGGACAGTCCAGGGGGCACGCGCCGGGATGCACGGTGGTGGCCATGCCGCGGATGCTATCGTCACCGGCCGCCCCGCAACGGCCCGTCACCGCTGCCACCGCGGCGCGCGGCGGCTACCATCGCGGTGCACACACCGATGTCGACCCGGCCGGGGCGAACCCGCCGGGTCGGTGTGGTGGCCGGCTACCCTTGCGGGGGTCGTCCCACCCGTCGGGGCGGGAATGCCCCGGCGGTGACCGGCCGTTACACCGGAAGACCAGCACCACGAGCGAGGGGAAGTCGAACATGGGCGAGCGCATGCTGCGCGGTAGCCGGCTGGGCGCGGTCAGCTACGAATCCGACCGCAACACCGAGCTCGCGCCGCGCCAGACCCGCGAGTACCTCTGCGCCAAGGGCCACCAGTTCGAGGTGCCGTTCGCCGTCGACGCCGAGGTCCCCACCACCTGGGAATGCAAGTTCGACGGCAGCGTCGCCCGGCTCGTCGACGGCACCGAACCGGAACAGAAGAAGGCCAAGCCGCCGCGTACCCACTGGGACATGCTCCTGGAGCGGCGGTCCATCGCCGAGCTGGAGGACATCCTGGCCGAACGGCTCCAAGAGGTCCGCACCCGCCGCGGCCGCGCCTGACCCGCACACACGACGACGCCCCCGGGACCTCCCGGGGGCGTCGTCGTCGCTGTGCGGTGTTCAGGGCCGGCGGGGCTCCACGATCTCCCCCTCGATGGCCCGACCCTCGTCGACCACCTGCGGGGCCACCACGTCCTCCCCGGCCGGCGGCGCGGCCGGTTCCCCCTGCCGCACCCGCACCGTACGCGGACCGAACAGGTCACCGGCGACCATCGACGACACCCGCCGCTCGGTGGCCCGCTGCACCCCCGCACGCGCCAACCGGCGCACCGGCGGCACCAGCAGCAACACCCCCACCAGGCCGCTGAGCAGGCCGGGGATCGCCAGCAGCAACGCACCGGCCAACCCGACCAGCCCGTCGGTCACCTGCCGGCCCGGCGGCTGCCGGGACTCCACCGACGTGCGGAACCCCCGCCAGGCGCGCATCCCCTCCCGGCGCAGCAACACCAGCCCCAGCAGGGACGCGGCGAACACCAGCAGCACCGCCGCACCGAACCCGACGGCCCGGCCCACCCCGATGAACACGGCCAACTCCGCCACCACCGCCAGCAGCAGGACCAGTGGCACGAACCTCAGGTATCGGCGCATCTCACCTCATCCGCGTCGCGCGGCACCCGCTCACCGCCACCGGCCGGACAATGCCCGCGGGGCGACAGGCCCGCCCCTCCAGCATGCCACGCCCCCTCACGGCCACCGGTCGTGACCGCGACGCCACCGCGCCGGCCGCCGGTCCCGCAACCCCCAGGTGGTGATCCGCCACAACGCCTCGGCCACGATCAGCGGGCTCATCTTGCTCGCCCCCCGCTCCCGCTCCACGAACGTGATCGGCACCTCCACGATCCGCACCCCCGCCCGGTGCGCCAACCGCGACAACTCCACCTGGAACGAGTACCCCTGCGAACACACCGACTCCAGCCGCATCGCCCGCAACGCCGACAACCGGTACACCCGGAACCCGCCTGTCGCATCCGACACCGGCATCCCCAACGCCATCCGCGCGTACAGGTTCCCGCACCGCGACAGCAGCAGCCGCCGCCACGGCCAGTTCACCACCCGCGCCCCCCCCCCCCACCGCGACCCGATCACCCCGTCGGCGTCGCGGGCCGCCGCCAACAACGCCGGCAGGTCCTCCGGGGCGTGCGACCCGTCGGCGTCCATCTCCACCACCGCGTCGGAGCCGTGCTGCCGCGCCCACCCGAACCCGGCCAGGTACGCCGCCCCCAACCCCTGCTTACCGGGCCGGTGCAGCACGTGCACCTGAGCGTCGGTGGCGGCCATCGCCTCCGCGAGCGTCCCCGTACCGTCGGGGCTGTTGTCGTCGGCGACCAGCACGTCCACCGCCGGCGCGGCCCGACGGACCCGGGCCACCACGTCGGCGACGTTGTCTGCCTCGTTGTAGGTGGGGACCACCACCAGCACCCGGCCCACCCCCGGCTGTCCCCCGGCTGCCTCGCCCACGCTGTCCCCCGGTCCTGCCGGCTCACCCGGCGGCGGTGACCTCCCGGCGGCGCCGCAACGCCCCCGCGACGACCAGGGCCGCGACCGCCAGCCCGGCCAACGCCACCTCCGGCCACCATCCGGCCCGGGTGGCCGGGGTACGCCCCTCGGCGAGCGTCACGTCCCGCACCACCACCGCCCGGGTGTTGAACCCGGTGGCGTCGCTTACCCGCCCGTCCGGGGCGACGAACCCGGACACCCCCACCGTCGAGGCCATCAACGCCGCACGACCGTGCTCCACCGCCCGCAACCGCACCATCGCCAACTGCTGCCGGGCCTCCGCCACGTCGAACGTGGCGTTGTTCGTCTGCACCACCAGCAACTGCGCCCCACCGTCGACGGTGTCCCGCACCAGCCCGTCGTAGGCCACCTCGAAACAGATCACGTCCCCGAGCACCACCGCACCCGCGTCGACCACCCCCGGCGACGCCCCCGGCACGAAATCGGCCCGTACCCGGTCCACCTGCTTGGACACCGCACGCGCCAACGACCGCATCGGCACGTACTCCGCGAACGGCACCGGATGCCGCTTCGTGTACACCTGACCCAGATCCGGGCCGCCACCCGGCCGCCACAGGATGCCCGCGTTACGGACCTCACCGTCACCCGGGCCGGCGAGCACCGCACCGACCAGGATCGGCGCGCCGATCGCGTCGGCGGCCTGCGAGATCCGGGCCCCGGCCGCGGCGTTACGCAACGGGTCGATGTCCGAGGAGTTCTCCGGCCACACCACCAGGTCGGGACGCCGCTCGGCACCCGAACCGACGCGCTCCGCCAGCGTCAACGTCGCGTCGACGTGGTTGTTCAGCACCGCCTGCCGCTGGGCGTTGAAGTCCAGACCCAACCGGGGCACGTTGCCCTGCACGATCGCCACCCGCACCGTACGGCCACCCGCGTCGGCCCCCGACGGCACCAGCCACCCCACCGCCACCAGCGCCACCACACCCGCCACCACAGCGGCCATCGGCTGCCACCGCACCCCCGGCCACCGCCGCCACACCGCCACCAGCAGCAACCCGCCGACCACCGCGACCACCGCGGTGACCAGCGGCGCACCCCCCAACCACGCCCACCCCAGCAGCGGCGACGAATCCTGACTGAACGCCAGCCGCCCCCACGGGAAACCCCCGAACGGGGTACGGTCCCGCAGCGCCTCCTGCCCCACCCACAACACCCCGGTCACCGGCGGCCACGCCCACCGCCACCGGTCCACCACCGGCGACACCCACGCCGTCGCCGCACCCAGCACCGCCAGATAGCCGGCCTGCAACAACGACAGCAGCACCCACGGCAGCAGCCCGGTGTGCAGGTTCGTCCACGCCAGCAGCGGCGCGAACAACGCCACCCCGGTCAGGAAACCCAACCCGGCGCCCGCGCGCAGCCGCCGCCGGTGCGTCGCCGCCGCCAACCCGGCCACCCCGACCGCCGCGAACGGCCACCAGCCGTACGGCGGGAACGCCACCAACAACGCCAGCCCGGCGGCCACTGCCACCGGCACCGCCACCCGCATCGGCAACGGCGACCGCACCGGCCGCACCACGGTCGGGGTACGCGTCTCATCCCGGTCGAGCGTCGTCACCGGCACCTCACCACGATCACGGGCCGAAGGCTACCCGCCCCGCGCCGGTGCTCCCGAGACCACCGAGCCCGAACCGGCCGAGGTCACCCCGGCCCCACCGCCCTGATCCGGGAACCGGTCGGGGTGGGGCGGACACGAAATCGGGGCGCGGCCTAAGCCGCGCCCCGATGCTCCCAGGCCCTTCCCGGCCGGTGGGGCGAGAACGAGCGACGCCGACCTTCGGACCGACCCGACGGTGGACTGGCTGCCCCCGCCTGGCCGTTGTCTACTGGCCGTGCCCCTCACCCTGCCCGTACACCGGTAACCGCGGCCGGTTCGCGCCGCCCCGCCGACCCCCGCCCGCTGGACCTGGCCGCCGCGACTTATACACCAACAATGTCGCTCGGCCAGCGGACGAAGGGACGAAGCGAACAACAGCCGCTTCCCGTAGTAGGACTCAAAGACGGTACGGCCTACACCCCCGCCGCTGTCAACCCACCCACGGCCAGTCGCCCCCACCGACACGGCGTGTCGCGTCGGTGGGTCTCAATCCCCACCCAGATGCCGCCGCAGCAACGCCCCTGCCGCCGCCGGATGCTCCGCGGCGAGCAACCCACCGGCGGCCAGCACGTAATCCACGTCCACCACCGGCCGCGCCGCCCGCGGCAACGGCCACCCCCCGGCATGGTCGGTCAACACCTGCGTCAACACGCCCACCGCCGCCCCGGCGTCAGCGTGACGCAACACACCCCCGGAACCCACCAGCAACCGCACGTCCCGCAGATCCCGCCCCGCCCGCTCACCCGTCGCCGCACCCCGGGCATGCCGCCGCAACGCCACCGTCGCCGCCAACGCCGCGATCCGCCCCTCCACCACCCGATCCCGGCCGTCGACCGGCAGGAACCCCGGATCGGCCGCCCGCGCCGCCGCCACCACCCCCAACGTCTCCTGCTCCGCCGCATCGAGCAGCCGCTCCTCCACCGCCGCCCGCACCACCCCCGGCGCGCTCCACCGCATCCCCAGGTCACCCTCCACCGTGCGGGCCCGCCACAGCGACCCCGCCACCTCCCGACCCGGCCCGTCGGCCCGCTCGTCCGGCGTCAACACCGAATACACGTCGGTCGTCGCCCCACCCACGTCCACCACCACCAGGTCACCACCCACCACGTCGGCGAGGACCTCCACCCCCGTCAACACCGCATCCGGGGTCGCCGCCCGCACCAACCGGCCGAACCGGGCCCCCCGCGACAACCGCTTCCCCCCGATCACGTGCCGCAGGAACACCTCCCGGATCGCCGCCCGCGCCGACGCCGGCGCCAACACCCCGATCCGGGGCAACACGTTGTCCGCCACCGTCACCGGCACCCCCGCCGCCGCCAACACCCCCCGCAGCGCGTCCCGCACCTCCACGTTGCCCGCCAGCACCACCGGCACCCGCCACCGGGCCCGCGCCAACCGGGTCGCGTTGTGCGTCACCGTGTCGACGTCCCCGCCGTCGGTGCCACCCACCAGCAACACCACGTCCGGGCGGGCCGCCCGCACCGCCGCCAGCTCCGCCGCCCCCAACCGGCCCGCCACCACGTGCACCACGTTCGCGCCCGCCGACAACCCCACCCGTCGACCCGCCTGCGCGGTCACCAACGGCTCGTAACCCACCACCGCCAGCCGCAACCCGCCACCCGCCGACGAACACACGTACCACGGCAGCACCCCGGCCGGCCCCGCGCCGGCCCCGTCGGCCGCCGCGCCCACCGCCGCGTCCAACCCGTGCAGCACGTCCGTGCCGACCGACGTGGGCGCCGACGCCGCCCCCACCAGCCGGCCCGCGTCCAGATCCACCACCGCCGCCTTCGTCCAGGTCGACCCGACGTCGGCGCAGACCGCCAGCCTCACGCCGCCGCCGGAACGACCACGGTGCCCGTCGCCGTCACCGCCACCACCGGCTCCGCCAACACCTCCGCCGCCGACCCACCCCGCTCCGGCCGACCCCGGCACACCACCCGCGCCACGAAGTCGATCCCCCGGCTGCGGGTACCCACCCGCACCACCGTCGCCGTCACCTCCACCACGTCACCCGCCCGCACCGACGACACGAACTGCACATCCGAGTACGACGCGAACAACCCCTCGTCACCATCGGTACGGATACACACCTCCGTCGCCACGTCCCCGAACAACCCCAACACGTACGCCCCGTCCACCAGGTTCCCCGCATAGTGGGCATGCGCGTACGGCACGTACCGCCGGTGCGTCACCGTCAACCCCAACCGTGCGTCACTCATCCCCGCGCCTCCCTGTCCGTCACCAACGCATGCACCAGGTACGACGCCACCTCACCCGGCGTGGTACCCCGACCGAAGATCCGGTCCACACCCAGCTCCGCGGTCATCGTCTCGTCGAACCGCGGCCCACCCACGATCAGCAACGGCCGCCTCCCCGCCGGCATCGCCTCCCGGAACGCCGCCGACATCTCCCGCGTGTTGTGCAGATGCGCATCCCGCTGCGTCACCACCTGCGACACCAGCACCGCATCCGCCCGCTCCCGCCGCGCCGCCTCCACCAACTCCGGCACACTCACCTGCGCACCCAGATTGGTGACCTTCAACTCCCGGTAGTACTCCAGGCCCTTCTCCCCGGCGATACCCTTCACGTTGAGGATCGCGTCGATGCCCACCGTGTGCGCGTCCGTGCCGATACACGCCCCCACCACCGACAGCTTGCGACGCAACCGCCGCTTCACCACCGCGTTGACCTCCTTGGCCGACAGCAGCGGATAATCCCGCTCCACCACCTGCACCGCCGACAGGTCCACCAGATGGTTCACCCGCCCATACACCACGAAGAACGTGAAACCGTCACTCATCGGCTTCGCGTGCACCAGCATCGCCGGATCGATGCCCATCTTGTTCGCCAACTGCACCGCCGCACCCTCGGCCCGCTTGTCGTGCGACACCGGCAACGTGAACGACACCTGCACCATGCCGTCACCCGTGGTGTCCCCGTACGGCCGAACGACCGTCTTCTCACTCATGATGGTTGCTGCTCCAGGATCTCCGTGGCCGGGTTGTAGTAGTCCGCCTCGTGCCGCGCCACCCCCGACAGGCCCTTGCCCCGGTCCGCCGGCCGCTTCATGATCCCGAACGTGCCCTCGGCGATCGCCGTCAACAACGACTGGTCCCCGATCCGCTCCAGCAGATCCACCGCCTCACCCAACACCCGGTGCGCCCGCTGCTGGATGAACCCACCCGGGGCCGGCACGAAATCCTCGTGCAACCCCCCCGCCGCACCCAACACGTACCGCACGTTCTGCAGGGCGATGTCCCGGTCCGACAACCACGGCGTCACCACCGCCTCGGTCATCATCCCCACCAGCAGGATCCCCTGCCCCGTCATCGTCCCCACCAGATTGAAGAACCCGTCCAACAGATTCCCCCGGAACACGTCCCCCGTCATGTGCTTCGTCGGCGGCATCCACTTCAACGGCGCATCCGGGAACAACTCCCGCGCCAACAACGCATGCGCCAACTCCAGCCGGAACGACTCCGGCACCTCCGGATTGATCTCGAACGCGTGCCCCAGGCCCAACTGGGCGTCGGCCAACCCCGCCTCGTGCGCGAAGAACTCGTTGAGCAACTGCGACACCGTCACCGTGTGCGCCTCGTCCACCGCATCCGCCGTGGTCAGGTAATTGTCCTCACCGGTGTTGATGATGATCCCCGCCCGCGCGTGCACCTGCCGCGAAAACCGCTGATCCACGAACGTCCGAATCGGATTGATGTCCCGGAACAGAATCCCGTACATCGAATCGTTGAGCATCATGTCCAGCCGCTCCAGGCCGGCCAACGTCGCCATCTCCGGCATGCACAACCCCGACGCGTAGTTCGTCAGCCGCACGTACCGGCCCAACTCCCTCGACGTCTCGTCCAACGCCGCCCGCATCAACCGGAAGTTCTCCTGCGTCGCGTACGTACCCGCGAAACCCTCCCGGGTCGCCCCCTCCGGCACATAGTCCAACAACGACTGCCCCGTCGACCGGATCACCGCGATCACGTCCGCACCCGCCCGCGCCGCCGCCTGCGCCTGCGGAATGTCCTCGTAGATGTCCCCCGTCGCCACGATCAGATAGATCCACGGCCGCTGCTTCGGATCCCCGTACCGCTTCACGAGGCGATCCCGCTCGGCCCGCCGCCTGTCGATCCGCCGCACACCCGCAGCGACCGCCCTGCGGGCCGCCCGACGCGCCACCGTCGCCGCCCTGCCAGCGGGCAGCGCGAACCGCACCGAACCCGCCGCCGCCTTCTGCGCCAGCAACGTCACGTCGTCCAACTGCTCCCGCACCAGCGCGTCGAACACCGGCACCGCCACCCCGTGCCCCAGACCCACGTCCGCGACCACCGCATCCACCAGCCGGTTCACCCACGGAATACCGTCCGGGTCCGCACCCGCCACCCCCGCCAGGCGCAGCACCGCCCGCTCCACCGACACCGTGGTGTGGGTACGCGCCAACTCCACCACCGGCTGCCCGGCCCGACGCGCCAACTCCCGCGCCCGCGCCACCAGCACCGGATCCAGGTCGAGCTTCCCGCTCACCACGTCAACCCGCCGCACCCGACGACGGCGCGGACCCGCGCCGGCACCTCAATGGTCCGCTCGCTCACGACACGCCTTCCTCATAGATGACCTCACCACGCAGCACCGTCGCCCGACACACCGGCAACGGCGTCGGATCCTCCGGCCCCCGCAACTCCGGATCGGCGGACTGCACCACCGGCAACCCCCGCTCCACCCCCGCCGGGGCCTCCCACACCGCGAACGTCGCCGGCGCCCCCTTGGCGATCACACCCTCGTTGTCCAGACGCACCGCCCGCCACCCACCCCGGGTGTGCGCCGCGAACGCCGCCCGCACACTCATCCGCTGCGCCGCACTGTGATGCGCCGCCGCCGCCCGCACCGCCCCCCACGGATCCAGCGGCGTCACCGGCGAATCCGACCCGAACGCCAACGCCACCCCCACCCCGTGCATCGCTCCCATCGGATTCGACTCCAACGACCGCACCAACCCCAACCGCGACTCGTACATCCGACCCGCACCACCCCACAACCGGTCGAACGCCGGCTGCATCGACGCCACGATCCCGAACTCCACGAACCCGGCGATCAACGCCTTGCTCATGATCTCCGCATGCTCCACCCTGTGCCGCGCCGCCCGCACCCGATCCGTCCCCAACACCGCAGCCGCCCCCGCGAACCCCGCCAACACCGTCCCGATCGCCGCGTCACCGATCGCATGGAACCCGCCCTGCACCCCGTGCGCCGCACAGTCCACCAGATGATCACGCACCTGATCCGCGCTCAGATACCCGTGCCCACACCCCTCACCATCGCGGTACGGCCCCGACAGATGCGCCGTCCGCGACCCCAACGCCCCGTCCGCGAACAGGTCACCACCCGCACCCACCGCCCCCAACTCCCGCGCCCGCGCCGCCCCCGACAACTCACCCCAGTACCCGTACACCTCCGGCAACCCCGCACCCGACAAACCCAACAGACCCGTGAAATCCTCCTCGTCGGAGATCTCCGGACCACCACACTCGTGCACCGCCGCGATCCCCACCGACGCCGCCCGCGCCAACGCCACCCGCTGCGCCGCCACCCGCTGCCCCCGCGTCACCCCGGCCCGCGCCACCGCCCGCACCACATGGTGCGCATCCCGCCGCAACCACCCCGACGCGTCGAAACCCGGCAGACCCACCACCTGCGGACACGCCGCCAGCAACGCCTGCGACACCAACGCCGAATGGATCGACGCCTGCGACAGATACACCCGCCGGCCACCCGCCGCCCGATCCAACCGCGCCGCGTCCGGCAACGCCGCATCCACCCAACCCGACTCGTCCCAACCGTGCCCCAACACCACCGCGTCCGACGCCAGACCCGCCGCGAACACCGCCACCGCATCCAGCAACTCCGCCGCCGACCGCACCGACGACAGATCCAGACCCGACAACACCAACCCGGTGTCCGTCGCGTGCACGTGCGCGTCCACGAACGCCGGCGTCACCAGCGCCCCACCCAGCTCCACCACCCGGTCGGCGACCGGCGCGTCCGCGTCCGCACCCAACCAGGCGATCCGCCCGTCCCGCACCAACAGCGCCGTCGCGCTCGGCTCCGCCGGACAGTGCAGCACTCCACCGCGGTACAACGTCGAGGGGTTCGTCATGGCACTCAGTCTGCCGCCAACCGGGACGCGAAGAGACCACGTACCCCCGGCTCCGACCGCACCAACCCCAACGCCAACTCCGAGTGACCCGGCACGTAACCGTTGCCCACCAGCATCGTCACGTCCGCCGCCAACCCCTCCGCACCCAGAGCCGCCGCCGCGAAACTCGTCGCCATCGAGAAGAAGATCACCGTGCCGCCGTCCGCCGTGGCCAACACCGCGCCGTGCTCACACCCCGGCACGTCCACGCACACCACCGTCACGTCCGCCGGCCCACCCAACGCCGTCGTCACCGCCGACGACACCCCCACCGGATCCCGGGCGTCAGCCAACGCCACCACCGACGCCAGACCGGCCGCCACCAGCGCGTCCCGCTCCGCCGCCACCGGCACCACCCCGACCGTACGACCAGCACCCGCCCGCCGCGCCGCCGCCAACGACAACGACCCGCTCTTACCCGCCCCACCGATCACCGCCACCGTCACCGGCGACCCGTCACCCGCCCGCTCCCGCCGCGCCACCTGCTCGGCGACCACCCGGGCCGTCAACGCCGGCGCCCCACACACGTCCAGCACCGCCAACGCCAACTCCGGATGCAGATCCGCCGGCAACACCGCCGCGATCGACCGCGCGAACAGGATCGCGTACCCGTCACACGGCACCTGCTCGCTGCGCCCGTCCCACCGGGCCAACCCGTCGAGGATCGCAAGCGGGGTCAGCGTCAACGACACCAACGTCGCCACCCGGTCACCCACCGCCAACCCCAACGGCGACCGCCGGCCGGCCTCCTCCACGGTGCCGATCAGCATCCCACCCGACCCGGTCACCGGATTCTGCATCTTGCCCCGCGCCGACACGATCTCCAGCACCTCGGCACGGACCTTCGCCCCGTCGCCGTCATGCTTCTGCGCCAACTGCCGGAAACTCGCCGCGTCCAGATTCAGCCGCTCCACCCGGATGCGCACCTCGTTGGGGGCGATCCGCGGGTCGGCGTCCAACCGCCAGGCCGCCTGCGGCAGCACCCCCGCCGGTTCCACGACACGGTGCAGACCCACCGGTGACGTCACGCCGACCTCCCCTCTCCACCGCCCGAAGCCCCGACCAGGACTCGCATCGCGGGAAAACTTACGGCAGACTAATTTCTTCGCCGGATATTTTCCAGTAGCCTTCGGATCTACCGATCATCGCACCAGCTTGCCGGTCACCCCGGCCGCACGCACCACGAGGAGGGGCCGTGACCCAGACCCAACCGATGGCGACCATCCCCGGCCCCCGCCCCGCCCCGGTCGCCGTACCGACCGCCGGGCAGCCCTACGAATACCGCCGCACCCCCCTGGTCGAACCCGACTGGACCCGCTTCCCCGGCTGGCGGGACGTCACCCGCGAACAGTGGGAGAACGCCCAGTGGCAACGCGTCAACTGCGTCAAGAACATCAAGCAGCTCCGCGCCGTCCTCGGCGACACCGTCGACGAGAGCTTCTACACCGACCTCGCCGCCGACCAGCAGGCCCTGGCCACCATGTCGATGCTGGTGCCACCCCAGATGATCAACACGATGGTGCCGTTCGCCCCGATGACCACCGAGGCGTTCCGCGCCGACCCGATCCGCCGCTACATGATCCCCGTCGCCGCCGACCGGCGCACCGACTGGCCGTCGCACCCCTACGCCAGCCGCGACTCACTGCACGAACACGACATGTGGGTCGCCGAGGGCCTCACCCACCGCTACCCCACCAAGGTCCTCGCCGAACTGCTCTCCACCTGCCCCCAGTACTGCGGCCACTGCACCCGGATGGACCTCGTCGGCAACTCCACCCCCGCCGTCGACAAGCTCAAGCTCACCCTCAAGCCCGTCGACCGCTACGACGCCCACATCACCTACCTCAAGGCCCACCCCGGCGTCCGTGACGTGGTCGTCTCCGGCGGTGACGTGGCCAACGTCCCCTGGCGCAACCTGGAGTCGTACCTGATGCGGCTGCTCGAACTGGAGACCGTCCGCGACATCCGGCTCGCCACCAAGGCGCTGATGGGCCTGCCCCAGCACTGGCTGCAGAACGACGTCGTCGAGGGCCTGGAACGGGTCGCCCGCACCGCCGCCCGACGCGGCGTCAACCTGGCCATCCACACCCACGTCAACCCCGCCCAGTCGTTCACCCCGCTGGTCGCGAAGGCCGCCCAGACCGCCCTCGACGTCGGCGTCCGCGACGTGCGCAACCAGGGCGTGCTCATGCGCGGCGTCAACGCCACCGCCCCCGACCTGCTCGACCTGTGCTTCGCCCTGCAGGGTGAGGCCGGCATCCTGCCGTACTACTTCTACATGTGCGACATGATCCCCAACGCCGAGCACTGGCGGGTCCCCGTCTGGCACGCCCAGCAGCTCCAGCACGACATCATGGGCTACCTGCCCGGCTACGCCACCCCCCGGATCGTCTGCGACGTGCCCTTCGTCGGCAAGCGCTGGGTGCACATGCTCACCGAGTACGACCGGGAACGCGGCATCTCCTACTGGACCAAGAACTACCGCACCTCCATCGAGTCGGCCGACCTGGAAGCGCTCAACAAGCGCTACGCCTACTACGACCCGATCGACACCCTCCCCGAGGCCGGCCAGCAGTGGTGGGCCGCCCACCCCGACGACTGCACCCGCACCACCCCGTCGCCCCCGTGACCCGGACCGGTCACGGGGGCGACGGGCGTCACGCCCCGCGCGGGGCGTACATGATCACGGCGACGCCGAGCAGACAGATCGCCGCGCCCGCCAGGTCCCACCGGTCCGGCCGGAAGCCGTCGACCAGCACCCCCCACGCCAGCGATCCCGCCACGAACACCCCGCCGTACGCGGCCAGGATGCGGCCGAAGTTCGCCTCCGGCTGGAACGTCGCCACGAACCCGTAGACGCCCAACGCGATCACCCCGGCGGCGATCCACCACAGGCCCCGGTGCTCCCGCCAGCCCTGCCAGATCAGCCACGCCCCACCGATCTCGGCGAGCGCGGCCAGGACGAACAACACCAGCGAACGGGCGACCAGCATGCCCGCACGCTAACCCGGGTGGCCCCCGCACCGTGCCCAGGGGCCACCCGACCGGCGTGGACCGTCAACGCATGGCATCCCGGACGTCCCGACCGGCGTCCTTGACGTGCTCGCCGGCCTGCCGGGCCCGCGCCTCGCTCTGCTCGGTGGCGCCCTCGGCCCGCATCCGCTCGTTGTCGGTCATGTCGCCGAGCCGCTCCTTCGCGGCGCCGGTCAGCTCCTGGGCCTTGTTCTTCGCCTTGTCGGTGAAGCTCATGTCGCCTCCTGTCGCTGCGGCGGTCACGGGGCCGCTGCCCCGTACCGGTGGCGTCCCCGATCCGGCCGACCCGAAACAAAATCGCGCCGTAGGCGCTGGTTGGAAGGGGTGCGCCTTGGCGCACCATCTGTAGAGCATCCTAGGACAATAGGTGGCCGGCTGGGACCGGCGGATGCTGGTTGACTGGGCGGATGAGCGAGATCATCCTGATCCGGCACGGCGAGACGACGTGGAGCGCCAGCCGACGGCACACCTCGTACACCGACCTGGAGCTGACCCCCGACGGCGAGCGGCAGGCCCGCGCCCTGGCCGGGGTGCTGGCCGGGCAGCGCTTCGCCACCGTGCTCGCCAGCCCCCGGCGACGGGCGCTGCGCACCGCGCAGCTCGCCGGCCTCACCGTCCACGACACCGACGACGGCCTCACCGAGTGGAACTACGGCCGGTACGAGGGCCGCACCACCGCCGACATCCACACCGAACGCCCCGACTGGGACCTCTGGACCGACGGCTGCCCCGACGGGGAGACCCCCGACCAGGTCGGGGCCCGGGTCGACCGGCTGCTCGCCCGGCTCACGCCGCTGCTGGCCCAGGGCGACGTCGGGCTGGTCGGGCACGCCCACCTGCTGCGGGTGGTCGGCGCCCGGTGGATCGGCCTGCCCGCCGCCGGCGGAGGCAAACTACGCCTGGACACCGCCACCGTCAGCGTGCTCGGCCACGAACACGGCCGCCCGGTGATCCTGCGCTGGAACGGCCGCTGAGCACCGGGCGGCAGCTAGGCCGGGGCCTCCGCGCCGCTGCGGGCACGGCTGCGTAGCTCCCCCACGGCCACCTTCGGCGGACGCCCCTCGTACGGGGTGGACAGCACCACCGTCGTGCGGGTGGTCACGTTCGCCGCGGTGCGGATCTCCTGGAGCACCCGTTCCAGGTCGGCCGGCCCGGCCACCCGCACCAGGAGCAGGTAGAAATCCTCCCCCGCCACCGAGTAGCAGGAGTCGATCTCGGGCAGGTGGGCCAGCCGCTCCGGCGCGTCGTCCGGCTGCGACGGGTCGAACGGCCGGATCGCCACGAACGCGGTCATCGGCAGGTCCAACGCCTCGAACGACACCCGGGCGGTGTACCCGTTGATCACGCCGCGCTGTTCCAGCCGGCGGACCCGCTGGTGCACGGCCGAGACCGACAGGCCGACCCTCTCCGCCAGATCCGTGTACGACAGGCGGCCGTCGGCGGTCAGCGCGGCGACGATGGCACGGTCGATCTCCTCCACCCGTGCAACCTACCCGGTGGAGCGCTCCCCTGGCGACGACGTCCCGCCCGATGTGACGCTCAGCGGGCCGCCCGGTCGCGCACCGCGTCCGCCGCGAAGTTGAGCACCTCGGCCAGATCCTCCTCGTCGAGGAAGGGCAGATCGGTGAGGATGTCCGTCACCGACATCCCCTCCGCCATCATCGCCAGCAGGGTCGCCACCGGGACGCGGGACTGCCGCACGCACGGCGCGCCGCCCATCACCTCGGGGTCGATGGTGATCCGGGGAAACGTCACCGGCACAGGTTAGTCCCTCGCCAGCGCCCGGGAGATCACCAGCCGCTGGATCTGGTTGGTGCCCTCGACGATCTGGAGCACCTTCGCCTCGCGCATGTACCGCTCGACCGGGTGGTCGGCCACGTAGCCGGCTCCGCCGAGCACCTGCACCGCGTCGGTGGTCACCCGCATCGCCACGTCGGTGGCGAACAGCTTCGCCTTGGCCGCCTCGATCGAGTACGGCCGGCCGGCGTCGCGCAGCCGGGCCGCCGCCAGGGTCAGCGCCCGCGCGGCGGAGATCTGGGTGGCCGCGTCGGCCAGCAGGAAACCCACCCCCTGGAAGTCGACGATGGGCCGGCCGAACTGCTGCCGCTGGCGGGCATAGCCGACGGCGTAGTCCAGCGCCGCCTGGGCCAGGCCGACCGCGCAGGCGGCGATGCCCAGCCGCCCCGAGTCCAGCGCGGACATCGCGATGGTGAAGCCCGCGCCCTCCCCGCCGATCAGCCGCTCGGCCGGCACCCGGGCGTCGTCGAAGGCGATCTGCGCCACCGGCGACGAACGCAGCCCCATCGTCCGCTCGGCCGCCTGCGGGGCGATGCCCGGCGTGCCCCGGTCGGCCAGCAGGCAGGAGATGCCCTTCGGGCCCGGTCCGCCCGTCCGGCAGAACACGTTGTAGAAGTCCGCCACCTGGGCGTGCGTGATCCACGCCTTGACCCCGGTGACCCGGTAGTCGTCGCCGTCGCGGACCGCCCGGGTGGTCAACCCGGCGGCGTCCGACCCACCCTGCGGCTCCGACAGGCAGTACGCCCCGAGCAGTTCCCCACCCACCAGCTCCGGCAGGAGCTTGCGCTGGGCGTCGGTGCCGAACGCGGCAAGCGGGTAGCAGGACAGGGTGTGCACGCTGACCGCCTCGGCGACCGCGAGCCACCGGCCGGCAAGGATCTCCAGCACCTGCAGGTAGACCTCGTACGGCTGGGCCGCACCGCCGTGCTCCTCGGCGTACGGCAGGCCCAGCAGGCCGGCCCGGCCCAGGGTGCGCAGCACGTCGCGGGGGAACTCGGCGCGCTCCTCGAAACCGGCGGCCCGGGGCGCGAGTTCCCGGTCGGCCAGTTCGGTGGCGAGGTCGAGCAGGTCGTGGGCCTCGTCGGTGGGGAGGATGCGGTCGACAGTCATAGCGCGATGAGCTCCAGAGGTGGGTGAGCCGCCGCCCGTCGTCCGCCGGGCGCCACCCCGCAAGCTTAACGGTCGTTCGGGTCGGGGCCCAGTCCGGCGTCGGCTGGCACCCCGGGTGAACCGTCCCCGCCGCGGCTACGTACCACCGGACGCCTTCCCCGGTCCCGACGAGCCCGACCGGAGTTCCCATGCACCGACGCGCAGCACTGACCTCGACGGCGGTGGCCCTCGCCGCGCTCGTCGCCGGCTGGGCGGCCCTGACCGTCCCCACCGCGAACGCCGAGACCGACACCGCACCACCGGCCGCCACGAGCCTGGCCGACCCCGCGACGTCCGCCCCGCCCCCGGCCACCGCCGACGCCCCGGTCCCCGCCACCGGGGCACCGGCCGCCGCGCCCGTCGGGTCCCCGGTGGACCGGCACGGCCGGCTACGGGTGTGCGGGGTGCACCTGTGCGACGCGGCCGGCGAGCCGGTCCAGTTGCGCGGGATGAGCAGCCACGGCCTGCAGTTCTTCCCGAACTGCCTCAACACCGACTCGCTGGCCGCGCTGCGCACCGACTGGCGGGCCGACTTCGTCCGGGTGGCGATGTACGTCCAGGAGGGAGGATTCGAGACCGACCCGGCCGGCTTCACCCGCCGGGTCGACGAGGCGGTGGAGACCGCCAGCGCCCTGGGCCTCTACGTGGTGGTCGACTTCCACGTCCTGACCCCCGGCGACCCGCTGGTCAACCTGGACCGGGCCCGGTCGTTCTTCGCCGAGGTCGCCGCCCGGCACGCCGCACGGACCAACGTGCTCTGGGAGATCGCCAACGAACCCAACGGGGTCGCCTGGGCCACCATCAAGAGCTACGCCGAGCAGGTCATCCCGGTGATCCGCGCCGCCGACCCGGACAGCGTGGTGCTGGTCGGCACCCGGGGCTTCTCCTCCCTCGGCGTCTCCGAGGGTGCCGACGAGACCGAGGTGACCGACGACCCCGTCGAGGCCGAGAACATCATGTACACGTTCCACTTCTATGCCGCCTCCCACCGGGACCTGCAACGCGACACGGTGGCCCGGGCCGCCCGGAGCCTGCCGCTGTTCGTCAGCGAGTTCGGCACCCAGACCTTCACCGGCGACGGCCCCAACGACCTGGCCAGCGCCACCACCTGGCTGGACCTGCTGCAACGCCTGAAGATCAGCTACTCGATGTGGAGCTACTCCGACGGCCCGGAGAGCAACTCGGTGTTCCGGCGGGGCACCTGCGCCGGCACCGACTTCACCGGCACCGCCGTGCTGACCGAGTCGGGAGCGTTCATCCGCTCCCGGATCCTGGGCTGAGCCGCCGGGACGCCCACCGTCGATACCATCACCCCATGCAGACGGAGGTCGTCTTCGAAACGCACTCCTGGAGCGAGGACAACGAGCGGGGCGTCGCCACCGGCTGGCTGCCCGGCCGGCTGTCGGCCCGGGGCCGGGAACTCGCCGCTGAACTCGGGCGACGCCGACGCACCGACGGCATCTCGGCGGTGTTCACCTCCGACCTGCGGCGGGCGGTGGAAACCGCCGAGATCGCCCTCTCGGGAACCACCGTCCCGCTGCTGCACGACTGGCGGCTACGGGAGTGCGACTACGGGGAGCGGAACGGCAGTCCGGCGCGCGAACTGCACGAACAGCGCAGCCGCTACCTCGACCGTCCCTACCCCGGCGGGGAGAGCTGGCGACAGGCCGTCCGACGGGTCGGACGCTTTCTCGACGACCTTCCCACGCGGTGGGCGGGACGGCGGATCCTGGTGATCGGACACGTCGCCACCCGATGGGGGCTCGACCACCGGATCGACGGGGTAAGGCTGGAGGACCTGGTGGACGCCGACTTCGCCTGGCGGGAAGGCTGGGAGTACCGGCTGACGGACCCGCCAGGGCCGTCGTCCTCCTGACCGACCGACGCCGGTCAGCCGGCGACGACCGCCGAGATCCGGCGGACCCTATCGGGGTGGGTCAGCACGTCCACGCTGTCGACGTACTGGTCCACCGCGCCGACCAGGGGACGGTCCCGCAGGGACGGGTCGACGATCGAGTTGCGCAGCGCGGTGGCCACGCGGGGCGCGTCGAGCACCAGGAAGGGCCGCCCGTGGAAGGGCCGGACCGCGACGTCGACCGGTCCGGCCAGCCCGGTGTCGTTGGTCCACCCGGCCACCGTCTCCAGCGCCCGCACCAGCCCCGCCTGCCGGTGCGGCCAGTCGCCCGGACCGAGCGTGTCGGCCAGCGCCGCCACCACCGGGCCGGCGTCTGGTAGCGCGGCGAACACACTGCCGAGCCACTTGTCGTACGGCGGCCAGCGGCGACGGGCCAGCAGGCCGAGCCGCATCAGGTCCCGGGCGACGCGGGCGGCCACCAGCCGGCTGCCCAGCGCGTCGCCCACCTCCGCGCACCGGCCGACGAGATGCTCGGCCTGCCCCACCCGGGTCCACCCGGCGGCCAGCACGTGCCGCCACACGTCGTCCGGATACCAGGCCAGGGCGGCCCGGACCGCGCCGAGGGCACCGTGCAGCCCGTCGTGGAAGACCGCACCGCCGGTCAGCTCGGCCAGCCGCTGGGTCGGCACGGCGAGCCAGTCGTCGGTGGTGACGGCGACGGTGGGGTCGAAACCGAGCCGGCCCCGCAGCCAGTCGGGCAACCCGACCACCTCGACCCCGCTGCGGTCACCGTCGACGTCGGGCAACCCCACCCGGGCCGTCGGCCAGCCGCGGAAGCGGGTCGGCCGGCCCAGGAACCGCAGCGGCAGGTCGGCCAGTGCCGCGCGCAACGGTGCCAGTTCGCCCGGGTCGGCGACGAAGACCTGGGCCCGCGGCCCCCAGTCGTGGTCGGTGGAGCGCTCGGTGTCCAGGCCCAGCAGCTCCGAACCGCCGTCGAGCAGGCCGGCGGAGTACCGCAGGCCGGGCAGGCGGTCCATCAGCAGCGGCGCGATCGCCTCGTCGTGGAAGCGGCGGCACAGGACAAGACCGGGCACGAACTCCATGCCCGGCAGTCTCACCCGGCGGCCACCGTGCCGTCACGCCGGTTTCCGACCGGCACCCACCCCCGACGCCGGCGTTGTGGAGGATCGGCAGGCCGAGGCCGACGATGGTGGTGGCAGGTGGATCGCGGTCATCGGTGTTCCCGCGGAGCGGTGGTGCCGCGGGTGGAGCGCAGGCTCCACCCGATCGACACCGTGAGCGTCACGACGATCACGCCGAGGGTGACCGGGATGGGCAGTTTCCCGACCGGGGTCTCGGACAGGATGAGCTTGACGCCGGCGAAGCCAAGCAGGACGGCGAGGCCGTAGTGCAGGTGGACGAAGCGGCGAAGCAGCCCGGCGAGGCAGAAGTACAGGCTGCGCAGGCCCAGGATGGCGAACGCGTTGGCGGTCCACACGATGAAGGTGCTGGTGGTGATGGCCAGGATTGCGGCCACGGAGTCGATGGCGAAGATCAGGTCGGTGGCCTCGACCGCGATGAGCACCACGAACAGCAGGGTGGCGACGCGCTTGCCGGTGATGCGGGTGAAGAACCTGTCGCCGTGATAGGTGGCGTCGGTGGGGATGATCTTACCGACCAGGCGCACGACCGGGTTGCGGTCGGGCGATGTCTGCCCGCTGTGCCGGAAGGCCATCTTGTAGCCGGTGTAGATGAGGAACACGCCGAACACGTACGCGGTCCAGAAGAAGGTCTCCAGCAGTTCGGCACCGACGAAAATGAACACCAGGCGGAAGAGCAGGGCGCCGATGACGCCCCAGAACAGCACCTTGTGCTGGAACGCAGGCGGTACGGCGAAATAGTTGAAGATCAGCGCGAAGACGAAAACGTTGTCGATCGACAGGGCCTTCTCGATCAGGTAGCCGGCGTAGTAGGTGCCGGCCACGTCGCTGCCCTGCCACACCCACAGGATCACGCCGAACAGCAGCCCGGCGGTGATCCAGATGCCCGACCAGACTGCGGCCTCACGAAAGCCGATGACGTGGTTGTCGCGGTGCAGGAACAGATCGACGGCGAGCATCGCGGCCACCGCGAGCATGAGCAGGGCCCAGATCCACCAGGAGACGGCCACGGGGATACCTTTCGACCAGCCGGACCCGCGACCGCGGGCCGGCGTGCTGGTCGAAGGTCTCCCCGAGCCACCACACCGGTGGCTTGGCCGCCGGAACCCGGATGGGCCGGATCCGTACTGACGACGGCGCATTGAGCGTCTGGGTACTCCCCCTCGAACTACGATCAATGATTCACGAAAAATGAATCGCGTGTCAACCGGATCCGGCTGACAGAACGCTGTGGATCCCCGGCACCTCGGGAAGGCGCTGCCGACCTCCGACCGCGACGAGGGAGGCCAGCCGCCGGTGACAGCGGAGACCGGGCCGGTGCGGCCGGTGGGCGTCCCTCATCCTGTCGGTGGGGTGTGCCAGGCTGTCGGGCGTGGCAGACCAACAGCCGATCCTGCTGATCGACGCCCCCAGCCTCTACTTCCGGGCCTACTTCGGGGTGCCCGAGTCGGCGGCGCGGACCGACGACGGCCAGCCGGTCAACGCCGTGCGCGGGTTCCTCGACATGCTCGCCCAGCTGGTCCGCACCCGCCGGCCCGACCGGATGGTCTGCGCGCTCGACCACGACTGGCGGCCCGCCTGGCGGGTGGAGCTGCTGCCGTCGTACAAGGCGCACCGGGTCGCCCCGGCCGGCGGCGAGGAGGTGCCCGACACCCTCTCCCCGCAGGTGCCGGTGATCCTTGACGTGCTGGCCGCGATCGGCATCACCGCCGTCGGCGCGACCGGCTACGAGGCCGACGACGTGCTGGGCACCCTGTCGGTCACCCAGCCCGGCCCGGTGGAGGTGGTCTCCGGCGACCGCGACCTGTTCCAGCTCGTCGACGACGAGCGCCGGGTCCGGCTGCTCTACATCGGTCGCGGGGTCGCCAAGCTCGACGACTGCGACGACACCGCCGTCCGGGCCCGCTACGGTGTCCCCGCCGACCGGTACGCCGACTTCGCCGCCCTGCGCGGTGACCCGAGCGACGGGCTTCCCGGGGTGCCCGGGGTCGGCGAGAAGACGGCCGCCCGGCTGATCGACCGCTACGGAGACCTGCCCGGCATCCTCGCCGCGCTCGACGATCCCGGCTCCGGGTTCGCCCCGGGGCTACGCGCCAAGCTCGACGGCGCCCGCGACTACCTGGCGGTGGCCCCGAAGGTTGTCCGGGTCGCCACCGACGTGCCGCTGCCGGCGCTGCCGACCACGCTGCCGACGGCGCCCGCCGACCCCGACCGGCTGCTGGAGCTGGCCCAGCGGTGGAACCTGGCCGGCTCGTGCCGGCGGCTCGTCGACGCCCTCGCCCAGCACTGACCGCGCGGAGGCGGTGCGGGCGGATCGTCCACCGGTCCGCCCCGCACCACCGACCGGACGGTCGGGATCCCGCCGTCGGAGCCTGCGGCGGTCAGCGCGACGGCGGGGGCGGGGCGTCCCGACGGGACGGGAACGGGGTGCCCGGCCGGCCCAGGGTGGTCGACCGGGCGCGCAGGCCCACCGGGTCCGGGGCCGTCTGCTGTTCGACGACCGGCGCGTTGACCTGCCGGGCCTGCAGGTAGGCGGCGGCGGCCCGGTCGTCGTCGGTGGGCGCGGCCAGCAGCGCGTAGACCAACCCCACCACCACGAAGATCACCGCGAGGACGATCGGCACCAGCAGGGTGCTCACCCCCGCGCCGGTCACCTCGCCGCGCTGCCCGTGCAGGTGCACCGACAGGGCACTCATCCCGGTGAAGTGCATGCCGTTGACCGCCACCCCCATCACCAGGGCGGAACCGACGATCGCCAGGCCCCGGCGGACGGTCATCGCCAGCCACAGCGCCACGGTGGCCGCGACGATGGCGATGGCCACCGACAGCCCGACCCGGGTGGCGTCGTAGTTCAGGTCACCGTTGAGCCGCATCGCGGCCATCCCGGTGTAGTGCATGGCCGCGACGCCGATCCCGGTGAACAGGCCACCCCCGAGGACCTTCGCGGCACCGAGCCGGCCGGTGCCGACGATCGCCAGGCCGATCCCGACGGCGGTGACGGCGATCACCGTGCTCGCGGCGGTCAGCGGCACGTCGTACCGGATGCGGGTGCCGGTGACCGCGAACCCGAGCATGGCCATGAAGTGCATCGCCCAGATCGCGGTGCCACCGATCGCCCAGGCGGCCAGCAGGCCCCACCAGAATCGCTGGCCGGAACCGGTGGCGGTACGGATCCGCCCGGCACAGACCAGACCGAGGAACGAACCGAGCACGGACAGCGCGTAACTCAGCGCCGGTGTTATCCACCCGTACTCAAAGTGATTGATCTCCGCCACAGCGGTCTTCCCCCCACTCATTACCGGCGCGTAGGCGACCGCGCCCGAGCAATGATCGGGGAGCCTGCGAGCAGGCGCAACAGCGGCCCCCCGGCAATCCGGGGGGTGCCGTCACGGTGACCGTCCGATGCGTCGATTCACCGCCCGAGGGTGACCGAAAGTGATGATCAGGCGGAGGGGTAATGGGCGAGTACGCCCCGGTTCACGGCGGCGATCGCCTGCCGTGCGGTGGCCCGCAACTCCGTCGACGCCCCACCGGAGTCGGATAGTTGACCGAGCAGGTCGGCGACCTGGCGGGCCCAGCGGACGAAATCCCCGGCCGGCATCTCCCCGTCGAACTGGTGCCCACTGGCGAGCACCTTGGCCAGGGTCTCCCCCCGCGCCCACCGGTAGATCGGCCAGGCGAACCCCAGATCCGGCTCCCGGGTGGCGGTCAGGCCCCGCTGCGCCTCGTCGGCCTCGATCTCGCTCCACAGCTTGAGCGTCTCGTCGACCGCGTCGGCGACCGGCCCACGCGGCAGCGACGCCCGCTCGTCGACGTCCCGCCGGGCCTCGAACACCACCACCGAGACGGCGGCAGCCAGCTCCGCCGGCGACAGACCGTCCCAGACACCCCGCCGCAGACACTCGGCGACCAGCAGGTCGGCCTCCGTCCAGATCCGGCCCAGCATCCGACCGGCGTCGGTCACCCCACCGTCGGCCGACAGGTAACCCCGGGCGGTCAGCAGGGCGACGATCCGGTCGAAGGTCCGGGCCAGGGAGCCGGTCCGCCCCGACACCCGCTGCCGCAGCTCGTCGGTGTCCTTCTCCAGCCGCCGACGCCGCTCCGCCCACCGGGCGTGATCCTCCCGCTCCGGGCAGGCGTGGCAGGGGTGCCGCCGCAACTCGGTGCGGAGCTGGCTGAGCCGGTGGTCCTCACCGGCGGCCTGCCGGGACCGGCCACCCCGCCGGCCACCGTGCCGGTCCAGCCCGGTGCCGCTGACCTCGGCGGCGAGATCCCGCCGGGCGGCCGGCGAACGGTGGTTGAAGTGCTTGGGCACCCGGATGCGGGCCAGCACCTCGGCCGGGGTGGTGAAATCGCCGGGACTCACCCGCCCCGCCCAACGGTCCTGGGTGAGCACCAGCGGCCGGGGCTCACCGAATCCCCCGGTCGCCGGATCGAGGACGACCGCGAGCCCGGCCCGCCGCCCGGACGGCACCCGGATCACGTCGCCGACCCGCAGCCGCTCCAGCGACGCCACCGCGGCAGCCTTACGCTGGGTCTGCCCCTGCCGGGCGATGGCCCGTTCCCGGTCGGCGATGGCCACCCGCAGCGCGAAGTACTCGTCGAAGTCACCCTGGTGACAGGCCGCCTCCGCGCCGTACGCGTCGATGGTCTCGGTGTTGCGCTGCACCTGACGGGCCAGCCCGACCACCGACCGGTCCGCCTGGAACTGGGCGAACGACGACTCCAGCAGCGCGCGGGCCGGCTCGGCCCCCACGCTGCCGACCAGGTTGACCGCCATGTTGTACGACGGCCGGAAGCTCGACCGCAGCGGATAGGTGCGGGTGGAGGCCAGGCCCGCCACGTGCCGGGGATCGGTCTCGGGCGACCACACCACCACGGCGTGCCCCTCGACGTCGATGCCCCGCCGACCGGCCCGCCCGGTGAGCTGCGTGTACTCCCCCGGGGTCAGATCGACGTGGGCCTCGCCGTTGAACTTGACCAGCCGCTCCAGCACCACGCACCGGGCCGGCATGTTGATGCCCAACGCCAGGGTCTCGGTGGCGAAGACCGCCTTGACCAGCCCCCGGACGAACAACTCCTCGACGACCTCCTTGAACACCGGCAGCATCCCGGCGTGGTGGGCGGCCAGACCACGCTCCAAGCCGTCGAGCCCCTCCCAGTAGCCCAGCACGCTCAGGTCCTCGCCGGGGATCGCGGTGACCCGGGACTCCACCACCCGACGGATCTCGGCGCGTTCCTCCGCCGAGGTCAGCCGCAGACCGGCCGCCAGGCACTGCTGCACGGCGGCGGCGCAGCCGGCCCGGCTGAAGATGAACAGGATCGCCGGGAGCAGCCCCTCCCGGTCGAGCCGGTCGACGATGTCCGGACGCAGCGGCCCCCGCCAGCGCGGACCACGCCGACCGCCGCCGGGGCCAGCGCTGCGCCCCTCCCCCAGCTCCAGCCGGCGGGTCTGCTCCCGGGTGTAGCGCAACAACTCCGGGTGCACGTCGTGCTTGCGGGCCGCGTCGGCGTCGTGGAACAGGTCGAACATCCGCCTGCCGACCAGCATGTGCTGCCACAACGGCACCGGCCGGTGCTCGCTGACCACCACCGCCGTCTCACCGCGCACCGTGACCAACCAGTCGGCGAACTCCTCGGCGTTGGAGACCGTCGCCGACAGCGACACCAGGGTGACCGAGGAGGGCAGGTGGATGATCACCTCTTCCCAGACCCCGCCCCGGAACCGGTCGGCGAGGTAGTGCACCTCGTCCATCACCACGTAGGCCAGGCCGGCCAGGGTGGCCGAACCGGCGTAGAGCATGTTGCGCAGCACCTCGGTGGTCATCACCACCACCGGGGCGTCCCCGTTGATCGCGTTGTCGCCGGTGAGCAGCCCCACCTGCGCGGCACCGTAACGCTGCACCAGGTCGTGGTACTTCTGGTTGGACAGCGCCTTGATCGGCGTGGTGTAGAAGCACTTGCGCCGGGGGGCGGGGGGCGCGTCCCCGGCCGGCGACGCCGCACCCGGCACGCCCCGCAACGCCAGGTGCACGGCGAACTCGCCGACCACCGTCTTGCCCGCCCCGGTCGGGGCGCAGACCAGCACCCCGCTGCCCCGCTCCAGCGACTGGCACGCCTCCCGCTGGAAGTCGTCGAGGTCGAACCCCAGGTCGAGGGTGAACTCTTCCAGGGCCGGGAACTGGGCGGCCTGGGCAGCCCGGCGACGGGCCTCGGCGTACCGCTCGGCGGGGCTCGACATGTCAGCAAGATTAATCGGTACCACCGACACCCACCCGCCAAGGCCGTCCGGCACGGCCGTCGGGGCGGGTCGGTAGGGTGCACGACGTGCCGGATCATGCCGAACCGTCCCCGACCCCGAACGGCGTCACGCACGCCACCCGGGCGGGCGCGTCCCGCCATCGCGTCCAGGCGGTGCTCTTCGACTTCCACGGCACCCTCGCCCAGGTCGAACCGGCCCACGACTGGGTGGTCGCCGCCGCCGCGACGTGCGGGGTCGAGCTGGAGCGGATGCGGGCCACGGCGCTGGCCGACCGGCTGCTCACCGCCGGCCGGGCCGGCGGCCCGCTGCCGGCCCGGGTACCGCCCCGGCTCGCCGAACTCTGGGCCGACCGGGACCTCTACGAGCACGCCCACCGGGCCGCGTACACCGGGCTGGCCGAGACGGTGGACGCCGGGATCGAGGGCTTCGCCGAGGCGCTCTACGAGCGGGTGCTCGGGCCGGACGGCTGGGTGCCCTACCCGGACACCGCGCCGGTGCTCACCGCGCTCCGCGACGCCGGGATCCCGGTGGCGGTCGTCAGCAACATCGGCTTCGACATCCGCCCCCTCTTCGCCGCCTGGGGCCTGGCCGACCTGGTCGACGCGTACGCGCTGTCGTACGAGGTGGGACGGTGCAAGCCGGACCCGGGCATCTTCCTGCGCGCCTGCGGGATGCTGCGGGTGGACCCGGAACGGACGCTGATGGTCGGGGACACCCCGGCCGACGCCGGGGCGGTCGCCGCCGGCTGCGGGGTGCTGGTGCTGCCGGCCGCCGGACCGGGCCGCCCCAGCGGTCTCGGCACCGTGCTCGACCTGGCCCTGCCCTCCCCGTGACCGGGTCGTCCGGCCGGGCGACGGCGGTCGGGCTGGTGCTCGGCGGGGCGTTGTCGGTGCACTTCGGCTCCGCCGTGGCCGCGCTGCTCTTTCCCCGGGTCGGCGTCCCCGGCACGGTCACCCTGCGGCTGGCCATCGGGGCGGTGCTGATGCTGCTGGTGTGCCGCCCCCGGCTGCGCGGACACGACCGGGCCGACTGGCTGGCCGTGGGCGCATTCGGGCTCGCCCTGGCCGGCATGAACTCGGTCTTCTACCAGGCCATCGAACGGATCCCGCTCGGCCCGGCGGTGACCCTGGAGGTGCTCGGGCCGCTCACCCTGTCGGTGCTGACCGCCCGGCGGTGGACAGCCTGGTGCTGGGCGGGCCTCGCGCTGGCCGGGGTGGCGCTGCTGGGCCAGGGCGGCTTCGACCGGCTGGACCCCGTCGGCGTCGGCCTCGCGCTCGCGGCGGGCGCGCTGTGGGCCGCGTACATCGTCAGTTCCGCGCGGGTCGGCGGTCGGTTCCCCCGGGCCGACGGGCTGGCCCTCGCCCTGGCCCTGGCCGCGCTGCTGTCCCTGCCGTTCGGCCTGGCCGACGCCGGGGCCCGGCTGTGGCATCCGGGGGTGCTGGCCCTCGGGGCCGGGTTGGCGCTGCTCGCCTCGGTGCTGCCCTACACGCTGGAACTGCTGGCCCTGCGCCGGCTGGCCACCTCGACCTTCGCCGTGCTGATGAGCCTCGGTCCGGCGCTCGCCGCGCTCGCCGGCTGGCTGATCCTGGGGCAGGACCTGCACCCGGTCGAGGTCCTGGCGATCGGCCTGGTGGTCGTCGCCAGCAGCGGCGCGGTCCGCGCCGCCGCCCCGCGTGGGCCGCTCACCGCAGCAGACGCACCGCCCGAGGCACCGCGCTGATCCGTACCGGCAGGTTTAGGGAGCGCTCCCCGTCGGCGTAGGTGGTGATGCCCTCGGCGGCCAGTTCGACGGTACGGGCCCGGAAGCTGCTCGCCAGCGGATGCGTCACGTGGGTGCCGGCGTAGATGCGCGGTTTGACCCGGATCAGGGTGCGCCTGTCGAAGCGGCCGCCGACGACCACGTCGAGCAGCCCGTCGGTGAGGTCGGCGGCGGGGCAGATCCGCATACCGCCCCCGTAACGGGCACCGTTGCCCACCGCCACCAGCACCGCGTCCACCTCGTGCGCGACGCCGTCGAGGCGCAGCGTGTAGCGGCGCGGGCGCAACCGGGCCAGCTCGACGAGGATCGCCAGGTCGTACCGGCGGGGGCCGCGCGGCCAGCGCATCCGGTTGGCCCGCTCGTTGACGATCGCGTCGAACCCGGCGGCGAGGACCGCCCCGTACCAGCGGTCGGTGCCGTCGCCGCCGGTCATCCGGGCCAGGTCGACGCCACGGGTACGGCCGGCCCGCAGCGCGGCGGCGATCACCGCGACGGCGGCGAGGGGATCGGCCGGGAACCCCGCGTCGGCGGCGAAGTCGTTGCCGGTGCCGACCGGCACCGGGGCGAACGGCACCGCCGTACCGCCGACCGCCTGCAGCGCCCGGTGGACCGTGCCGTCGCCACCGACCGCAACCAGCGCGGACGCCCCGGCGGCGACCGCCGCGTGGCAGGCCGCTTCGGCCCCGGCGGGGTCGTGCGCGGTGAGCAGCTCCACCGGGTGCCCGGCGGCGGCGAGGCCGTCGAGGACCCTGGGCAGCAGCGCCCGGTGCCGGCCCCGGCCGGCGACAGGGTTGGCGAGCACGGCGACCGGGCCGGCCGCCCGACGATCGTCTGCGGTCACGGCGAGCACCGTACCGGCTCGACCGGTCCCCCGGCTGACCCCGATTCCCTCTGCCTCCCCCCTGGTCCGGTGGCTGTTCTTCCGTCTTGCTCGCGGGTGGAGTCGGGGTCACCACCTGTAAGGCATCCTAGGCTGCTAGGTGGGATCGATCCGGGGTGGGGATGACCGGTACGCGTCCTTCGATTCTGACGACGTCAACGGCTCGGTTCCCGACCGGGCACCACGACACCGGGCACCACGACGAGGTTTCGCGGCCTCCGGAGCTGCCGGGCCGGGCTCCCGGTGTG
>NZ_JBMDWU010000050.1:0-12932 GCF_048594385.1 Micromonospora sp.
GTGGAGCCGGTCGCCGACGCCCTGGTGGCGCGGATCGCGGCGCGGATGACCGGGCTGCGTACCGGCGACGGGCGGCGCGGCTGCGACATGGGGCCGCTGGTGACCGCCGCGCACGCCGCCCGGGTACGCGGGTACGTCGAGGCCGGGGTGGCCGCCGGGGCGGTGCCGGTGGTGGACGGCCGGGACGTCGTGCCGGACGGGGACCCGAACGGGTTCTGGCTGGGCCCGACGCTCTTCGACCGGGTCACCCCGGACATGTCGATCTACACCGACGAGATCTTCGGCCCGGTGCTCGGTGTCGTCCGGGTCGACTCGTACGACGCGGCGGTCGCGCTGGTCAACGCCAACCCGTACGGCAACGGCACGGCGGTCTTCACCAACGACGGTGGGGCGGCCCGGCGCTTCCAGCATGAGGTGGAGGTCGGCATGGTCGGGATCAACGTGCCGATCCCGGTGCCGATGGCCTACTACTCGTTCGGCGGGTGGAAGGCGTCGCTCTTCGGTGACCTGCACGCCCACGGCGAGGACGGGGTGCGGTTCTTCACCCGGGGCAAGGTGGTCACCAGCCGCTGGCCGGACCCGCGCCACGGCGGGGTGAACCTCGGCTTCCCCACCCAGACCTGAGCAGCCACGGCACACCCGGCAGGCACGGGTGACCGTGTCCGGTGGCGGAGCCGTGCGGGCGTACGGTCAGAACGGTGCGGGTCCGCGGCCCGCCAGCGACATCAACACCTGCGTGGCGAGTAGTTTGCGTAAGCCGGTGACGGCGACCGTTCCGACGCGATCGTAGGGCAGTTCCAACTGCAGTCCCTCGACGGCGTTGCGAAGGTCCGTCGTGATCTCGTCCGGCCGGAAGGTGCCACCCCAGCTGTTGAGTCCACCGCGATGGTTGGTGCTGAGGGAAACCATGCCGGTTATGCGTGCGCCGCCGGCCAGGATCAGCCTCGCCGGACCCGAGTAGGTCGTCGTCAAAGTCATCAGCCTTTCAGGGTGAACGCTGCGCACCTCGGCCCCCGGCCGCGGTCATCAGGAGCCGGGGCGTAAGGCTGTGCTGCACCGGGACCAGGGTCGTACGTGCCCCGACCGTCAGGGCGGCGGCGCTGTGGAACGTGGCGCGTAGCGGGAGGGGTCTGCGTCGGCTCACGCCTGGCCGGGCGGCCCTGGTCGCTCAGCCGCGGTCGCCGTGGTGAGCGGTGGAAACGCCGAACGGCGGCCCGCTGAACCAGTCGGGCCGCCGTGCGTGGAGTGTGGATCAGAGCGGGCGGATGTTCTCCGCCTGCGGGCCCTTCTGGCCCTGGGTGATGTCGAACTCCACCTTCTGGTTCTCGTCGAGGCTGCGGAAGCCGCTCGCCGAGATCGCGGAGAAGTGGGCGAACACGTCG
Source organism: Micromonospora sp. (assembly GCF_048594385.1). Taxonomy (NCBI): domain Bacteria; kingdom Bacillati; phylum Actinomycetota; class Actinomycetes; order Micromonosporales; family Micromonosporaceae; genus Micromonospora; species Micromonospora sp. The sequence continues at coordinate 1,383 of NZ_JBMDWU010000050.1, forward strand.
GCACCGCCGTCGTCGGGGCTGATGAAGCCGAAGCCCTTGTCGGCGTTGAACCACTTCACGGTACCTGTGGTCATGTCTGCTCCTCTGCAGGCTGGGGAGAGACCGCACTGCGCGGACCCTTAGCCGCCGAGTTGATAACCCGCATCGAAACGACACGAAAAACGAAAAGCGCCCGGATGGGTTTCAGATAACCCATCAGGCGCCCGGAAACGTCTACGGAAATCAAAACTGCAACCCGTTCACCGTAGCACGCGATCCGTCGCGACTCCGGGGCGGGGGTGGGCCTGGACGTGATGTCGCGTACCCACCGGACCGTCGGTGCGCAGGCGGCAATCGCCATATCCATCGATGTTCGCCATCGCGCCGACCGCGTCCGGAGGCGTCCCGGCGAAAGACCCAGCCGGTCGGCGGCATCGACGGAATTCGCTCACGAGCGACCCCGGGGAGAGTCGAGACCGACACCCTCCCCGTCGACGGGCGGGTCCGGCACGAACAGCGGGTGCAGAGCCGCTGGATCGGTGATCCCCGGCAGGTCGCGGACGGCGAGCCAGGCCGCCGCGCAGGCACCGTCGCCGGCCGGACGCAGCGGCGCGACCGGCCACCGCCGGGCCAGTTCCGCGGTGACGGCGACGGCCAGTGGGGTGCCACCGGTGAGCAGACCGCCGCCGAGGACCACCGGGTCCACCGCGCCGGCCGGTCGGATCCGCGCGACGCTGTCGGCCAGCAGCCCGGCGGCCCGCTCGATCAGTGTGACGGCGACCGGTTCGGTCTCGGCGGCGGCGGCGACCACCAGCGGGGCGAGCCGGGCCAGCTCCACCGCCGGCCGGCGGGTGACCGCCTGCACCACCGCGTCCACGGTCTCCCGGGGCCGGTCGGCGACCCGATCGTCCCCCAGCAGGGTGGCGAGCACCCGGCGGCCCAGTGGCCCCGGCGTCCGGGCCGCGTCGAGGTCGGCGAGCAGACGCCGGACCGCCTCCCGGCCCAGCCAGAACCCGGAGCCGGCGTCGCCGAGCAGCCAGCCGTGCCCGTCGGCGACCCGGTCCAGTCGCCACCGGCACACCTGGGCGGCGATCGCCCCGGTTCCGGCGATCAGGATCGTGCCGTCGGCTGCGGCGGTGCCGGAGGCGTACCCGACGAGGGCGTCGCTGTGCACCGTGTACGGGCAGCGCAGGCCGGCGTCCGACCAGGCCCGGTCGAAGGCGGCCCGGCCAGCCGGGTCGGCGCGCAACCGGCCGGCCCCGGCCAGCCCGATCGCTCCGGCGCGGACCCGGGTCGGGTCGACGTCGCGCAGCGCCTCCCGCAGCGCGGTCGACAGTTCGGCGGCGGCCCGTTCGGCACCGTGGCTGGTGGGGTTGCCGCCGCCGGCCCGGCCGGTGCCGAGGCGTTCGCCGGTGAGGGTCAGGGCGGTCGCCCGGGTGGACGTACCCCCGACGTCGAGGCCGACCACGACGGTGCCGGACATCCTCGCGGGCCTCCCGGGGGTGTGCTGGTTCGGGGGTGTCCATGCTGGTCGGTGCGGTGCCGCAGGGCAAGACCGGGGGGTGGGAGCGGGCCGCGCGCCAGGTAACAGTTTGAAAACTTCGCCCATGGTCTTGACAGGAAGGGGCCTTCAGTAAGAACTTTTACCACTAACAGTTAACACTCTTTTCCGAAAGGCGTGTCGATGGCCGAGCTCGAGACGGACACCACCGCGGCGACCGCGGTGGTCGATGCCGAGCCCGTCGACCGGCGCGGCGCGGACGGGGTGCTGGCCAGGGTCCGGGCCGGCACGGGAGAGTTGACGGGAGCGTTGCGCCGGGTCGCCGAGCAGGTGCTCAGCGACCCGGAGGCAGCGGCCCGCGCCACCATCGTCGAGCTGGCCGAACGCAGCGGCACCTCACCGGCGACCATCACCCGGTTCTGCCGGGCGATGGGCTTCGACGGCTACGCCGACCTGCGCCTGGGCATCGCCTCCGAGACCGGCCGGGCCCGCTCGGCCGGCTGGACCGTCGACATCGGCCGGGAGATCCAGCCCGGCGACCCGCTGGAACGGGTGCTCGACCAGATCATGGCCGCCGACACCCGGGCCATGCACGACACCGCCACCCTGCTCGACCTCGCCGAGGTCGAACGGGCCGCCGTCGCCATCGCCGGCGCCGCCCGGGTCAACATCTTCGGGGCCAGCGGCAGCGCGCTGGTCGGCGAGGAGATGCAGTTCAGCCTGCACCGCATCGGGGTCGCCGCGTGGGCCTGGAGCGACGTGCACGAGGGACTGGCCAGCGCCGCGCTGCTCGGCCCCGGGGACGTGGCGCTGGGCATCTCGCACACCGGACAGACCCGGGAGACCATCGAGATGCTGGCCGAGGCGGGCAGCCGGGGGGCCACCACCGTGGCGCTGACCGGGTTCCCGCGCTCGCCGCTCGCCGAACTGGCCGACACCGTCCTGCTCACCGCCAGCCAGGCCACCACCTTCCGGCCGGACGCGCTGTCCGCCCGGCACCCCCAACTCGTCGTGCTCGACCTGCTCTACATCGCCGTGGCGCAGCGCACCCACGACCGCGCCCACGCGGCCTTCCGGCGTACCGCCCAGGCCGTGCAGGGGCACAAGGCCGCGAAGGGGACCACCTCATGATCAGTGCCCAGGGGTACGCGCGGGCCGTCCGGCCCGTCCTCGACCGGCTGCTCGACACCCAGGCCGAGGCGATCGGCCGGGCCGCCGACCTGATCGCCACCAGCCTGCGGGCCGGCGGGGTGCTCCAGGCGTTCGGGGCCGGCCACTCCGAGGCGTTCGCCGCCGAACTGGTGGCCCGCGCCGGTGGCCTGGTCCCGACCAACCGGATCGGCCTGCACGACCTGGTGCTGCACGGCGACGCCCCGCGCGACGTGCTCACCGACCCCAAGCTGGAACGCGACCCGGCCGTGGCCCACCAGCTCTACCCGCTGGCCCGGCCGCAGCCGGCCGACGTCTTCCTGATCGCCTCACAGTCCGGCATCAACGGCTCGGTGGTCGAGCTGGCGATGCTGGTCACCGGGCACGGCCATCCGCTCATCGCGGTCACCTCGGTCGCGCACACCGCACGGGTCGCACCCCGCCACCCGTCCGGGCGTCGACTCGCCGAACTCGCCGACGTCGTGCTGGACAACGGCGCACCGTACGGCGACGCACTGCTGCCGCTGGAGGGCGGCGGCGCGGTCTGTGCGGTCTCCTCGGTCACCTCCGCGCTGCTGGCGCAACTGGTGACCGCGGAGGTCGTCCGACGGTTCCACCAGGCCGGAGAGGTACCCCCTATCTACCTCTCCGCCAACGTCCCCGGTGGGGACGCGCACAACCTCGCCCTCGAGTCGCGGTACGCCGGGCGTCTCCGGCGAACCGCCTGACCCGGACACCCAAGGAGAGACGACGATGTCGAATACCCCCGAGACCCCCGCCGCGCTGAGCCGGCGCACCCTGCTGGGCCGCACCGCCGCGGCGGGCCTGCTCGCCACCCCGGTGGTCAGCCTGCTGGGCGCCTGCGCCACCAGCGGCTCCGACGAGACCACCACCAAGGCCGAGGAGGGCACCAAGAGCGCCGCCAACCCGCTGGGTGTCGCCGAGGACGCCCCGCTGGAGGTGGTCATCTTCAACGGCGGCTACGGCGAGAAGTACGCCACCGACGTGCACGAGCCGCTGTACAAGAAGGCGTTCCCCAAGGCGGAGATCAAGCACCAGTCCACCCAGGCGGTCTCCACCGTGCTCCAGCCCCGGTTCGCCTCGGGCAACCCGCCGGAGTTCGTGAACAACTCGGGCGAGAAGCTGATCGACTTCGGGTCGCTGGTCGCCGACGGGCAGCTGATGGACCTCACCGAGCTGTGGGACGCCCCGTCGGTCGACGACCCGAACAAGAAGGTCCGCGACACCGTCGTGCCCGGCACGGTCGAGGCGGGCTCGTTCAACGGCAAGCCGTACGTCCTGTACTACGTCTCCACCGTCTTCGGCATCTGGTACTCGGGCAAGCTGTTCAAGGAGAACGGCTGGGCGCCCGCGAAGACCTGGTCGGAGTTCACCGCCCTGCTCGACGGCATCAAGTCCAAGGGCATCACCCCGTACGGCTACGCCGGGGCGAACGCGGCCTACTACCAGTGGAACGTCATCCTGACCCACGCCGCGAAGATCGGCGGCACCGACGTACTCAAGAACATCGACAACCTGGAGGACGGCGCCTGGCAGCAGGACGCGGTCAAGCAGGCGGCGCAGGCGTGGGAGGAGATCGGCGCCAAGTACGTCGACAAGAGCTTCGAGGGGCTCAAGCACACCGACGTGCAGCTGCGGCAGAACCAGTACAAGCTGGCCCTCTACCCCAGCGGCGACTGGCTGGAGGGCGAGCAGAAGAAGGACACCCCGGCCGGCTTCGACTACCAGCTCATGCCGGTGCCGAGCCTCACCGGCTCGGACAAGCTGCCGGCGACCGCCGTGCGGGCCACCGCCGGTGAGGGTTACTTCGTCTCGGCCAAGAGCAAGAACCCGCGCGGTGGTCTGGAGTACATGCGCCAGATGCTCTCGGTCGCCGGGGCGAAGGGCTTCACCGAGGTGGTCAAGGCCCCGACCGTGGTCACCGCCGGCAGCTCCGGCTTCGCCTTCCCGCCCGGCGTGGCCAGCTCCCAGGCCGCCCTCGCCGCCGCCGGCAAGGACGTGTTCAACCTGTACTTCGACGGCTGGTACAAGGAGCTGGACACCGAGGCGCGCACCGCCACCAACGAGCTGATGTTCGGCCGGATCAAGGCCGACGCCTTCGTGGAGCGGATCCAGAAGCGGGCCGACGCCATCAAGAAGGACAGCTCCGTCGCCAAGTTCACGCGCTGACCGATCGGAGTAGCGGGATCATGCGGCACGGCAAGTATCCGTTCGTGATCGGGTTCCTGTTCGCCCCGGTCACGCTGTACGTGGTCTTCGTCATCGCACCGTACGCGCAGGCGTTCCAGATCTCGATGACCAACTGGCGGGGGTTGTCCGCCCCGCAGTGGGTGGGCTTCGACAACTACCGGCGGCTGCTCGACGACGGGCGCTTCTGGCAGGCCGTCCAGCACCACGGCGTACTGCTGCTTGCCCTGCCGCTGATCACGATCGCCATCGCGTTGTTCTTCGCCTTCCTGCTCAACGTGGGCGGGCGCAGCGTGGGCGGCCAGCGGCAGGGGGTCCGGGGGTCGAAGTTCTACCGGGTGGTGTTCTTCTTCCCCCAGGTCCTGGCGGTGGCCATCATCGCGGTGCTGTTCCAGATGGTCTACCGGCCCAACGAGTCCGGCCTGATCAACGGCGTGCTGATGAAGCTCGGGCTGGACCCGGTGCTGTTCCTGGTCCGGCCGAACCTGGCCCTGTGGTCGATCATCGCGGTGCTGGTCTGGCAGGCCGTCGGCTTCTACGTGGTGCTCTTCTCGGCCGGGATGGCCTCGATCCCGGGTGAGATCTACGAGGCGGCCGAGATGGACGGGGCGAGCAAGGTGATGCTGTTCTTCCGGGTCACCCTGCCGCTGCTCTGGGACACCCTCCAGGTGGCCTGGGTCTATCTCGGCATCGCCGCGTTCGACGCGTTCGCCATCGTCGCGGTGCTCTCGGTGGACAGCGGCGGCCCGGACGGCGCGACGACGGTGCTGGCGGTGGAGATCTACCGCAACGCCTTCGTCTACTCGAAGTACGGCTACGCCTCGGCGATGGGTGTGGCGCTGTTCTTCCTCACCCTCACGTTCGCGGCGCTGACGCTGCGGCTGACCAAGCGGGAAAGCGTGGAGTACTGAGATGGCCGCACAGACGACGCTGCCGCCGGCCGCGGCGGACATCCCGCCCGGCCGGCCCGCCGCCCGCACCCGCAAGGGCCGGGGCGAACACCACGAGGTACGACTGTTCAGCGGGCTCGGTCAGCTGGCGCTCGCCGTCTGGGCGGTGATCGTCATCGTGCCGATCCTCTGGACGTTCCTGGCCGCGTTCAAGAACACCGGCGAGATCTTCAGCAGCCCGTGGACGCTGCCGGCGGAGCTGCGCTGGGAGAACTTCGGCCGGGCCTGGACCAAGGCGCACGTCGGCCGTTACTTCCTCAACAGCGTCTTCGTGGTGTCGTGCAGCACCTTCGGCACCATGCTGTTCGGTTCGATGGCCGCGTACGTGCTGGCCCGGTACAAGTTCCGGGGCAACCGGGCGATCTACTACCTGTTCGTCTCCGGGTTGGCCTTCCCGGTCTTCCTGGCGCTGGTGCCGCTGTTCTTCGTGGTCCGCAACCTGGGCCTGCTGGACACCCACACCGGGGTGATCCTGGTCTACATCGCCTACTCGCTGCCGTTCACCATCTTCTTCCTGGCCGCGTTCTTCCGGACGCTGCCGAACTCGGTGGCCGAGGCCGGCATGATCGACGGCTGCTCGCACACCCGGCTGTTCTTCCAGGTGATGCTGCCGATGGCGAAGCCGGGTCTGATCAGCGTGGCGATCTTCAACATCATCGGGCAGTGGGCGCAGTACCAGTTGCCCCTGGTGCTGCTCTCCAACGCCAAGGACAAGTGGGTGCTCACCCAGGGCATCGCCGACATCTCGGTCAACGCCGGCTACGAGGCCGACTGGTCCGGCCTGTTCGCCGCCCTGACCATCGCCATCCTCCCGATGATCATCGTGTACGCGATCTTCCAGCGGCAGATCCAGTCCGGTCTGACCTCCGGCGCGGGCAAGTGACCGGTCGGGGTGGCGGGGCCGCCTCACCCCGCCACCCCGCCGGTGACCCGCAGCGCCCCGACGGGTGATCCGGGTCGGGGTGTCACAGGGGCGGGGCACAATCGGGCCGTGGCGGTGCTGGCGGTGGCGGCGGGGGAGCGGGGCGGCGGCGCCCTGCAGCCGCTGGACGCCGCCGGTCACCCGGCCGGGCCCGTCGAGCCGGTCGACGACCTGCCCGCCGCCGTGGCCGCCCGCGAGGCGGCCGAGCACCCCCGCTGGGTCTGGGCGTCCGGTGCGACGCTCTACCCGGCCCTGCTGCGCGCCGGGGCGCGGGTCGAGCGCTGCCACGACATCGAGCTGACCGAGGGGCTGCTGCTGGGGCACGCCGGCCGGTGGGGTGAGCCCCGCTCGCTGGCCGCCGCGTACGCCCGGCTCACCGGGGCCGTCGTGCCACCCGACCCGCCGCCCCGGCCGGCCGCGCCGCCGGGGCACGGGCAGGCCGCGCTCTTCGAGGCCGTCGCCGGCCCGCCGGCCCCCGGCATCGACGCCCTGACCCGGGTGTACGCCGACCAGCTCACCCGGATCGCCGCCACCGCCCAGCCCGGCCGGTTCCGGCTGCTGGTGGCCGCCGAGTCGGCCGGCGCGCTGATCGCGGTGGAGATGGCCGCCGTCGGGCTGCCCTGGCGGGCCGACGTGCACGACGAGATCCTCGCCGAGCTGCTGGGTGAGGCGTCGCCGGTGGGTGGGCCGCCCCGGCGGCTGGCCGAGCTGGCCGCCCGGGTCGCCGAGGCGTTCGGCGTCCGGCAGGTGCACATCGACTCCTCGGCGGAGCTGCTGCGCGCCTTCGCCCGGGTCGGTGTGCAGCTACCCAACACCCGGGCGTGGGTGTTGCGCGGCGTCGACCATCCGGCCGTCCCGCTGGTGCTCGAATACAAGGAGCTGTACCGGATCTGGACGGCGCACGGCTGGGCCTGGCGGGACGCGTGGGTCTCCGACGGCCGGTTCCGCCCGGAGTACGTCCCCGCCGGGGTGGTCTCCGGCCGGTGGGCCACCCGGGGCGGCGGCGCGTTGCAGATCCCCAAGGTGATCCGGCGGGCGGTGGTGGCCGATCCGGGCTGGCGGCTGGTGGTGGCCGACGCCGGTCAGCTGGAGCCCCGGGTGCTCGCCGCGGTCTCCGGTGACGCCCGGCTGGCCACCGCCGGGGCGGCCGGGGACCTCTACGCGGCGCTGGCCCAGGACTCCTTCGGTGGTGACCGGGCCCGCGCCAAGCTCGCCCTGCTCGGTGCGATGTACGGGCAGACCGGGGGTGGGGCACTGCCGGCCCTGGCGGTGCTCAAGCGCAGCTATCCGACCGCCTTCGGCTACCTGGAGGCGGCGGCGCGGACCGGGGAGGCCGGTGGCCTGGTCCGGTCCTGGCTGGGCCGGACCTGCCCGCCGGGGGCGGTCGGGTCCGGCGACGCCGACGACGCCCCGGTGGACCCGGACGTCGGGGCGGATCCGCGCTCGCCCCGGGCGCGGGCGGCCCGCTCCCGGGGCCGGTTCACCCGCAACTTCGTCATCCAGGCCACCGCCGCCGAGTGGGCCTCGACGCTGCTCGCCTCGCTCCGTGGTGAGCTGGCCGGGCTCGGTGGGGAGCTGGTCTTCTTCCAGCACGACGAGGTGATCGTGCACTGCCCGGCCGAGCTTGCCGACCCGGTGGCCGAGGCGGTCCGCCGCGCCGGGCAGCGCGCCTCGGCGCTGCTGTTCGGCCCCACCCCCGTGCGCTTCCCCCTCGACCTCTCCACCGTCACCACCTACGCCCAAGCCTGACCCCCCTCACCCCCTCGCCCGGCCCCGTTGCGGTGTCAGCGCCCGGTGATCAAGAGGTTCGCGTCAGATTCGCCGCCCGCGTCGACGCAAACCTCTTGATCACCGGGGCGATCCGGCGGGGGGGCGAGTCGGGCGGGGCGAGCCGGGCGGCGGGCATGGTTGGGTTCAGGGTATACGCGTGAAATATCCGTTTCGTGCCGACACTCATCCCTCGGGGGCTCGTTGCACCCGGTGTGCGTATCGCAGGAATGATCATCGCGGCGGGTGGGGGGCGTCGGCTCGGCAGCCCCGAGGCGTTGCTGTGTCGGGGGGACCGGCTGCTGGTCAGCTGCATGATCGACACGATGGTCGCGGCCGGCTGTGAGCAACTGGTGGTGGTGCTGGGGGCGGCGGCCGACGAGGTCCGGGCCGCGGCCGACCTGAGCCCCGCCACGGTGGTGGTCAACCGGGCCTCGGGAGCCGGGGTCGGCTCGTCCATCCGGGCCGGCCTGACCGCGTTGGCCGACGAACGGGTCGAGGCGGTGGTGGTGGTGCCTGTCGACATGCCCGGTCTCACCCCGGAGGCGGTCCGGCGGGTGGCCGCGCTGCCGTACCCGGACGTGCTGGCCTGTGCCACCTACGACGGGTTGCGCGGGTACCCGATGCTGTTCGGCCGTCGGCACTGGGCCGGCATCGCGACCCTGGCCGGCGCCGACATCGGGGCCCGACCGTACCTGCTGGCGCACAAGGACCAGATCGTCGACATCGCCTGCGACTCGGTGGCCGACGGCAGCCGGGTGGACACCCCGGAGCTGATGGCGCTCTACGGCCTCACCGTGCCACCCCAGCGGGTCGGCGTCTGACCGCGCTCAGCCGCCGGGCGGGCGGCAGATGTCGACGGTGTGCCGGGGGCGTAGCCGCCCGTCGAACGCGACGGTGACCGCCGGCCGGTCGACCAGCGAGAACCGGACCGTCCGCTCGCCGACGAACTCGGCGTCGATCCGCTCCCGGGGGCGCTCGTGGCGGCAGGTGACCAGCTCCCGGTCGGCGTCGTGGCTGAGCAGCCCGGCGCGGGCGCGTACCCGCAGCTCGGTGTGCGGCAGGTCCTTCCAGTCGCGGGTGTCCAGCCGGACCACCGCGTACCGGCCGTCGGGGGAGACGGCCAACGTGGAGTCCCGCTCGACGGTCGAGGCGAAACCGGTGCGGTACATGCCCCACGCGCCGGTGCCCACGCCGAGCAGCACCGCGCACCCGAGCGCGGCCGACCGTAGCGCCGTCGCGGCGGGCGGTTGCCGGGCGGCCAGCCAGCCGGCGAGCACCAGCGTCAGCGCGGCCAGCGTGGCGAGCCCGAGCAGGGGCAGCGGCCGGTGCAGGGAGCGTGCCGCCGGATAGAGCCGGGCGTACCCGGCGTCCCAGAGCACGCCCGCGAAGAGGACCAACGACAGTAGCGTCAGCAGGCCGGCGAGGAGCCGCCCGCGACCGGAGCCGGCGAGGGGGCGGGTCCCGGGGCCGGCCGACATGCTACGCATCGTAGGCGTACGGAGCGCTCCCGGGCCGTCCCACGTTCGGCTGGTCCCCGTGCCACCCGCAGGTGGGCCGCGCCCGGTCAGACCTCGATGTTGAACCGTTGCAGCACCGACGGGGCGACCAGGCCGACGGCCGCGAGCACGGAGAGCACCGTCAACGCGGTCCGCAGCACCACCACCTCGGCCTTGCTGCCGGTACGCAACGCGATGCTGTTCGGTAGCCCGATCATCGTCCACATCCGGCGTTTGATCGGGATCGGCCAGAGGATGGGCACCCCCGCCTTGGTGATCATGTCGCCGAGGATGTGCACGAAACAGCCCACCCCGACGGCCAGCCCGATCATCGGATAGCCACGGTCACCTGGCAGGTTGGCGAAGGTGAACCAGGCGGCGGCGGCCGAGACGAGGGTGACGATCACCCAGCCGGCCCGCTCGGCCCACTGGTCGAACAACCCCCGCAACGCCAGCCCGATCATGAAGAACAGGATGCTCACCACCGCCCACTTGCCGTACGCGGTGCACAACGCGGTGGTGCCCCAGCCGACCAGCACGGTGAACGGGATGGTGTGGGTCAGGGTGCGGTGACCGTTGTTACGGCGCGGGTCACGGCTGAGCTTGGTGGCGTAGTAGACGCCGAGCGAGATCTTCTCCATCACCTCGGCGACGAACAGCGAGAACACCCCGAAGGTGCGGGCCACCGTCGCGCCGCCCTGGTTGCGGGTGACCTTGCCGGAGAGGTCGAGGTCGGGGAAGAGCGCCCCACCTGCGCAGACGGCGGTGCCGACGGCCAGGGCGAGCGGTGACTGGTGGTAGTCGGCGAAGTAGTCCAGTGCCCACGACCCGGTCAGCCACACCGCAGCGCCCGACAGCGCGTGGGACGGTCCCATCATGTCGCCTCGCCCCTCCCCGTTTTCTTGATCGACAACGCTACGCCACTGTGTCAGAACCGCCGTCGCCAGGGCAACAACCTGGTCGGTCCACAGGGGATGGTGTCACGCGGCAGGACGGAAGCTCTGCCGGATCATCAGGAAGTATGTCGCGTTGACCTGCCAGTCGAACTGGTCTGTCAGCCATGAGACGGTGTAGGCCCGCTGCGGGGCGACCCGGACCAGCAGCCGGGCGGTGTGCAGCCGGGCCCCGGTCGGGCCGGTCCACTCGCACTCCCACAGCGCGCCGCCACGGAACATGTCCAGCGCGGAGATGTCCACCCGCCGGTAACCGGTGAGCCGACCGTCGTCGGTGAGCCGGCGCTCCTCGGCCCGCCAGTGGGCGACCGGATCGGCCGGGGCGACGCCGGGGGCGATGCTGAGCACCCGGGGGCCACCGGGCTCGCGCAGACAGGTCACCGTGCCGTCGGTGTAGCGCAGCCAACCGGCCGGCGCGGCGATCCGGAAGCCGTCCGGGTCGGCGTACCAGGTCCAGCCCGTGACCAGGCCGAACCGCTCACCCGGCGGCGGCGGTGCGGACCGGACCGGGGTGGCGTCGGCCGGCGCGGGCGCGGCGCACGGGAAGGCCGCCGGTCCGGCCGTCCCGGTGCCGGCGTCACCGCCCGGCGTCGACGACGGGCCGGTGCCGTCGCGCAGCGCG
>NZ_JBMDWU010000500.1:0-4680 GCF_048594385.1 Micromonospora sp.
CCCAGCCCGATGCCCAGCGTGCCGGTGGTGGAGTGGCCGTCGCGGGAGGACACGGTCAGGTCGGCCATGCCGGGGCCGGAGTCGACGGCGACCAGTTCCACCCCGGCGGCGTCGGCGGTGCGCACCGGCCGCAGCAGCAGGACGCCCTCCTGGGCGTGCTTGACCAGGTTGCTGGTGAGCTCGGCGGCGACGATGGCCAGTTCGGCGACCCGGTTCTCGCCGAGGCCGAGCTGACCGCCGAGGCGTTCCGCCGCGCGACGCACGGTGCTGGCGGCGCTGCCGCTCTCCACCCGGTACCAGTGACCCGCGTCCGGCACCACGTCGTAGTTCATCGGGACCACTTGGTGATGGTGATCCGGGTGCCCTCGCCGGGGGCGGTCTGGATGTCGAAGTCGTCGACCAGCCGGCGGGAGCCGCTCAGACCGAGGCCGAGGCCGCCACCGGTGGTGTAACCGTCGGTGAGGGCGAGGTCCAGGTCGACGATGCCCGGCCCGGAGTCGACGAAGACGATCCGCACCCCGCGTCGCCGGCCGTCCTCGACGACGCTCACCTCGGCGGTGCCGCCGCCACCGTAGATGAGCGTGTTGCGGGCCAGCTCACTCGCGGCGGTGACCAGTTTCGTCTGGTCGACGAGGGACAGCTTGGTCGCCACCGCCATGGTGCGCACCAGCTGGCGGACCCGGACGACATCCTCGTCGCTGCCGATCGCCTGGGTCTTCGGGCCCAGGTCGACTCCCGCGGTCATGGCGATGTCGCCGCCGTCCCGGACTCGACGTCCTCGGGGTCGTCGGCGTACCCGGGGTCGTCGTCACGGGTCGCCGCGATCAGCTCCATACCCCGTTCGACGTTCAGTGCGGTCCGGATGCCGTTGAGCGACAGGCCCAGCTCGACGAGGGTGATGGCGACCGCGGGACGCATCCCGACGACCACCGTCTCGGCGTCGAGCACCTTGGAGATCGAGGCGATGGTGGAGAGCATCCGGCCGACGAACGAGTCGACGATGTCCAGGGCGGTGATGTCGATGATGACGCCGTGGCAGCCGGTCGCCACGATCCGCTCGGCCAGGTCCTCCTGGAGGGTGACCGCCGTCTGGTCGGACATGTCGATCTGGATGGAGACCAGCAGGATGTCGCCGATCTTCAGGATCGGCACCCGTTCCATCACGCCTCCCGGCGCGGGTGCCGGCGGGACGTCTCGACCCCGTTCAGGCGCAGCACGTGCCGCAGGGCGTCGGCCAGGCTCGCCTTGGTGGCGATGTCGCCGAACTCGATGCCGAGGGCGACGATGGTCTGCGCGATCTGCGGGCGGATGCCGGAGATGATGCAGTCGGCCCCCATCAGCCGGGCGGCCACCACCGTCTTGAGGATGTGCTGGGCGACCTGGGTGTCGACCGCCGGTACACCGGTGATGTCGATGATCGCGTACGGCGAGCCGGTGTCGACCAGGGTCTGGAGCAGCCGCTCCATCACCACCTGGGCACGCGCCGAGTCGAGGGTGCCGACCAGCGGCACGGCGACCACGCCGTCCCAGATCTTCACCACCGGGGTGGAGAGTTCGAGCAGCTGCTCGGCCTGGTCGGCGATCAGCCCCTCGCGGGTCTGCACGTAGGTCTCGAAGGTGAGCAGCCCCATCCGGTCGACCAGGCCGGTGAGGTCCAGGACGTCCCGCAGCGACAGTTCGACGCCGTCGGTCTCGGCCAGGTCGACCAGGACGTCCTTGAGTGCGTAGATGCTGATCGCGGTCTCGGTGGCGGTGAAGCTCTGCCGGGCCCGGCTGCGGGACAGGTCGGCGAGCACCGCGCGCAGCTCGCCCGCCTCGGGCTTCTGGAGGTCGGCCAGGCCCGCGCCGCCAGCGTTGATCATGCTAGCGTGCAGTTCCTGCACCTGCAGGCGCAGCTCGGCCTGGCTCAGCCGACCGCGCAGCGAGGCGGCGACGAGTTCGGTCCACCGCTGCACGACCCGCTCGGCATGCTCACCCAACAGCCCGACGAGCCGGTCGCCCCCGTCTGCGGTCAACGCCATGGTTACCTCCTGTGAGCTGGGCCGGCCGGACTCTATCACCGGAGGCAGACCCGGTAGTTGCCGCGCGGCAAAGGAATGATCGCTCCCACCGGAACCGCTCCCGTTCTGCGGGTCCCCCCGTTCGTGGGATACCGTTCCACCGATAACAGGAGGTCTGAATGTCCCTGACGGTGCACACGGAACAGCGCGGCGACGTGGTCGTCGTGTCGGTCGCGGGCGAACTCGACATGGCGACCGCACCGCAGCTGCAGGACCAGATCACCGACCTGCTCGACAAGGGTCGCAGCCGGCTGGTGTTCGACCTGGCCGAGGTGTCGTTCTGCGACTCGACCGGGTTGTCGGTCTTCGTCCGGGCCAAGAACAGCTGCGACGAGGCCGGCGGTGTGGTCCGGCTGGCCGCCCCGCAGCGCGGGGTGCTGCGCATCCTTGAGGTCAGCGGCCTGGTGGAGGTGCTGCACACCTATCCGACGGTCGAGCAGGCCGTCGCGGGTGACCCCACCCCCGCGTCGTCCTGACCGGTTCCCTCAGCGCTCGTCCTCGATGAACCGGGGACGAGCGATCACCATGCCCGCAGTCGTCTGCACCGCCAGCGCGGCGAGCAGGAAGCCCATCGGCGCGGTCCAGCCGCCGGTCGCCTCGTAGAGCACCCCGACGAGCAGCGGGCCGAGCGCGGCGATCACGTAACCGGTGCTCTGCGCGAAGGCGGACAGCGCCACCGTGCCGTCGGCCGTACGGGCCCGCAGGCCGATGGTGGTCAGGATCAGCGGGAACGCGCCCTGACCGAAGGCGAGCAGCAGCACCCAGAGCAGCGCCCCGCTCCGTGGCGCGAACGCCAGCCCCAGGTAGGCCGCCGCGGAGAAGGCGGTCAGCCCGAACACCAACGGGCGCAGCGTCCGGAGCCGGCCGGCCAGCGTCGGCATCAGCAGGGCCACCGGCACCCCGAGCGCGGTGACCCCGGCGAGCAGCAGGCCGGCGCTCTCCGGCCGGAAGCCGGCGTCCCGGAAGAGCTGGGCCAGCCAGCCCATCACCGCGTACCCGCTGAGTGACTGCGCGCCGAAGTAGACGGCCATCGCCCAGCCGAGCCGGGTGCGGGCCGGCCGGACCCGGGTACGGGCGGCCGGGACCGCCGTCGGGGTGGCGGCCCGCCGGGCGGCGCGGGCCCGCAGCGCCAGCGGCACCCACGGGAGTACGGCCACCGCCGCCAACGCCGCCCACACGCCGAGCCCGGCCCGCCAGGAGCCGAAGGCGTGCGCCACCGGCACGGCGGAGGCGGCGGCCACCGTCGTGCCGGTGGTCAGCGCCATCGTGTACGCCCCGGTGACCAGCCCGGTGCGGTGCGGGAAGTGCTGCTTGACCAGCATCGGCAGCAGGATGTTCGCCACTGCGATGCCGGCCAGGGCGAGCGCGCTGGTGAGCACGAAGACCGTCGCCGAGTCGGTGAGCACCCGCAGCAGTTGACCGACGGTGAGCGCGAGCATCGCCACCACCAGCACCCGGGCCGCCGGCCAGCGCCGGATCAGCCACGGGGTGAGCGCGCCGAGACCGGCGAACGCGATGGTGGGCAGGGTGGTGACGAACCCGGCCATCGCGCCGGAGAGCCCGAGTCCGGTGCGTACCTCGTCGAGCAGCGCGCCGAGGCTGGTCACCGCGGCCCGCAGGTTGAGCGCGACCAGCAGCATCCCCGCCAGCACCAGCGCGCCGCCGGTGGCCGGCGACGGGGTGCGGTGGGCCGGCCGGTGGGCGAGCGGTTCGGGTGCCTCGACGGCGGGAGCGGTTGGCGGGGTCATGACCTCGAACCTACAATCATGGGATGAATTTCGGCAGCTGGTGTAACCGGTGACACCGTCGGTCGATTCCCCACCCGTGCCCCCACGCGGTCAGCGGGTGCAGCAGACCATCGAGCAGCTCCGGGGGCGGATCCTCGGCGGCGAGTGGCCGGTGGGCGGGCGCATCCCCACCGAGCCGCAGCTGGTGACGGCGCTCGGGGTGGGGCGCAACACCGTCCGGGAGGCCGTCCGGGCGCTGGTGCACGCCGGGGTGCTGGAGTGCCGGCAGGGCTCCGGGACGTACGTGGTGTCGACCGACGAGCTGGCCCCGGTGGTGGCCCGCCGGCTCACCGACGACCGGATGGCCGAGGTGGTCGAGGTCCGCCGGGCGTTCGAGGTCGAGGCGGCCCGGCTGGCCGCGCTGCGGCGTACCCCGGAGGACCTGGTGGCGCTCGACGGCGCGCTGGCCGCCCGGGAGGCCGCCTGGCGGTCGGGCGGGGTCGCCGAGTTCGTGGAGGCCGACGTCACGCTGCACACGGCGGTGGTCGCCGCCGCGCACAACGGCATGCTGGCCGAGCTGTACGCCTCGGTCGGCGCAGCCCTGCGCAGCACCGTCGCATACGTGACGGGTGACTCCCTGCAACCGCAGCGGTACGTCGACCACAGCCGGCTGGTGGCCGCGATCCGGGACGGCGATCCCGGACGGGCGGCGATCGAGGCCGGTGCTTTTCTGGAGCCCCCGTCCGGGGCATAGGTTGTCCCCGACGGAGAATCGGACGGCACAGGAGTACGGATGCTCAAGGGCTTCAAAGACTTCATCATGCGCGGCAACGTCGTCGACCTGGCGGTCGGTGTCGTCATCGGCGCCGCGTTCACGGGCGTGGTCACCCAGC
>NZ_JBMDWU010000501.1:0-9659 GCF_048594385.1 Micromonospora sp.
GCGGCGGCACCAACGGCGGCGGTGCCACGGCGGGACCCGCCCCCTCGTCGGTCCCGGGCGTCGGTGCCGGCGCGCCGGCCTCCGGAGGCGGCCGGAGAGTGTCCAGCACCTGCCGGGCCAACTGGTCCGGACCACCCGGACGGGGCACCGGCCGCACCGACGCCGGCGGCGGGGTCGCCCCCACCCCCGGCGGGCGGGCACCGGGCGGCCGGACCGGCGGCGGGGTGCCGACCGGCCCGCGCCACGGCGGGTGACCGACCGGGTTGAGCACCGCGTCCATCGGGAAGAACGGCGGACCGTGCCCGCCGCTGACCTTGCTCAACGTGTCGAAGTAGTCGTCGGCGGTACGCCGGGCCAACTCCTGCGCCCGGCGGTTGTACTCCTCCTGCTTCTCCTGCACCGCCTCGGCCTCGGCCGCCTGGATACCCTTCTCGCCGTCGTACAGGCCCAGGGTGAAGCCCTGCTTGAAACCCTCCGAGAACTGCGTCCAGCCGTCGGAGTTCTTCGCATCGTCGATGGCCTCCCGGTATTCCGTCCAGAGCCGCTCCATCTCCGCCCGGGAGTCGCGGGCGATGCCGACCATCGCCCGCAGCGCGGTCACGTTGTGCTGGGCCGCGTCCATCCACTCGTCGAGGTACGCCAGCGTCTTGCCCGGCCCCGCCTTGAGGAACGCGTCACGGGCCTGCGGTGACTTCCAGTGCTCGTCGTGCAGGGTCTGGCTGGCGGACAGCAGTTGCTGGTGGATGCTCTGTAGCAGGTTGTAGGCGTTCTGCCACTGGTCGGCCAGCGCCGAGATGTCCTCCGGGTGCTGCCCCAGCACCTGCTGGCGGACCGCCTCGATGGTGGCCCCGCCCTCACCGCCCGGTGCCGGGGTGAACTTCAGGTCCGGGTTCTCCGGCGGCATGACGTACCGGGTGCCCTCGCCGCGCGGGCCACCGTGCGCGTACGTCGCCTGGGCACCCCAGTAGTCGGCCATGGTGTCCTCCCGGGCTCAGATGCCGTAGTCGTGCTGCTTGATCTCGTCCAGGGCCCGCTTGGCGGGGGATTCGGTCAGCTCGGCCGGGTCCACGCCCTCGGTGTCCTCGCCGATGTGCAGCTCCTGGGTGACGGTGCCCTTGCCGTCGGTCGTGGTGACCGTGCGCGTCCCGTCGGCGTGCTGTTCGTCGACCTTCTTCGAGGTCGGCTGCTCGTTGGCGTCGAGCTGCTCGCTGGTCACCGTGTGACCACCGTCGACGCCGTACGACGTGGTCTCCCGGCTGCCGCCGGTGCGCCGGCCCTCGGCGTCGGTGTTGGTGGTGGTGACCACCGTCGAGTTGCCGGTGACGACCGTGGTCGTCCGGCTGGTGCTGCTGTCGAGCACCTTGCCGGTGGCGTCGGTCGTGGTGGTGACCGTCTCGGTGCCCACGCCACCGGGCAGCGACCGCTGCACGATGGTGCGCACCACACCGCCGGGGCCGAGCGCGGTGAAGGTGATGCTGCCGTCCGGGGCGACCCGGGGCTGGCCCTGGTCGACGAACTGCTCGGGGGTCGGCGCGGCGTTGGCCTGCCCGCTCGACACCGTTTCGAGGTACTGGTCCCACCAGGTCTTGCCGGAGACGAACGGGGGCAGCCCGGCCGGACGAGGCGCGTCGGCCTCGCCGAAGGCGAACCGGACCGCGTCCAGCGAGGCCGCCGACCAGCCGTCGGTGTTGGCGTAGGCGTCCGCCACCGTCTGCGCGGCCATGCCGATGTTGGTCAGCGCCGCACCCAGGTAGGTCAGGTACTGCTGGAACTCGGCGTAGTTCAGGGTGAGCTGGGTGCGGACGTAGACGCCCTCGGGCAGCGCGGCACCCTCCCAGGCGCGGTGCGGCAACTGGCCGAGCTGGCTCAACCGGCCACCGTGGCTCTGCAGGTTCTCCTGGATGACGACCATGTTCTTGCCGTAGTCGACCAGCCCGTCCGGATCGACGTCGACGGGCTTCTGATCGGCCAGCCAGTCGGTCCGGGTGTTCTGGTCGGTCTCGTGCTGGTACGGGTTGCTGCCGTCGTCCTCCGCCACCGAACCCTCCCCTGGTGCGGCGGGCCCCCGCCCGAGTGTCACCGGAAATCGCCCCGAGCGTAACCGCTGCCGACCACCGCCGGGACCCGGTATCGCCGCTGTCGCCACCCCGACCAGCCACTTCGGACGAAGTGAGGTGGCCCGATTCGTTACGGGGCGCTACCGTCAGGGTCGGCCACGACGGCCACCACCATCAAGGGGACGCTTCCCTGACCGGGGGGCGCAAGCAGAGGAGCGGGTGAGTCCACCTTGACCGACACTCCTGGACTGGGTCAGGTTCACGCCACCCAGGAACAGCTGAACGCGATGGCGAAACGGTGCAACGAGACCGGTGAGGGCCTCGCGCTGGGCATGGCACGGCTCATCGAGCGGGTGCAGGCGCTGGGCGGCAGCGGCATGCGGGGCTCGGCGAACAATGCGCTTCAGGACGTCTCCGTGCAGCTCAACGACGGCCTCAAGAAGATCATCTCGGCGCTCGACGAGCTGTCCGGCAAGATGACCAGCGCCGCCACCCAGTACGGCATGAACGACGAGGACGCCGCGACCGAGATCCGCCAGGCCGCCGCCGAGACCGGCGACGCCAGCGTGATGAGCATCCTGCGCGGCTGACGCCGCCGGTATCCGCCGCGGCCGCGTCGACCCTCCCGGGCGACCCGTGCCGCCGTGACCAGCGAAAGGTGACCTTCCAGTGAGCAGTCCCATCACCTACAACTTCGCCCAGATCTCCGACGTGGCCACCGCCATCGGTACCTACCAGGGCCAGATGGACGGCAGCCTCCAGGACCTCTACACCCAGTTCACCCAGCTCTTCGCGCAGGACTGGCAGGGGCCGGCGGGGCAGGCGTGCGACGAGGCCCGGCAGAAGTGGAACCAGGGCGCCACCGAGATCAAGGAGGCGCTGACCCGGGTCGGCGTGAAGCTCGGCGCGTCGGCCGAGCGGATGCAGCAGGTCGACCAGCAGATCGCCGCCGGTATGTGACCGTCCGGTCCGACGCCCTCCCGGCCGGAGGGCGTCGGACCGGCGGGGCGGCCGGGGCCGGGCCGCCCCGGCTAGGCTGCCCGGCGGAAGGACCTCGGGGGAGGGGCGATGGAGGAACGACCGAACTTCGGCGCGTTGACCGCCATGATCGGTGACCTCAAGAAGGCCTGGTCCGGAATGGACGACGTGCAGCGTCGGATGCTCCGGGTGACCGGCACTGCCTGGTCGGACGACCGCACCGTCAAGGCGGTCGTCGGCCCCCGGGGGCACCTGCTGGAGCTGGACATCGACCCCCGGGTGTTCCGTAACCCCAACTCCAGGGCGCTGGCCGCCACCATCGTGGCGACCGTCCGGCTCGCCGTGGAGGACGCCGCCGAGCAGTCCCGCGAGATCCTCGACGGCAGCCTCGCCCCCGACCTGCGTCGGATGGCCCCCGGCGGCGCACAGCTGGAGAAGCTGCTGCACAGTCACGACGCCGACGTGCGCCTGAAGGGGGACGACGATGAGTAGCTTCGTCGAGATCAAGACGAGCGTCGCCGACATCCTCGGCATCGCCAACCGGCTCCGGATCAACGGACAGTCGATGCGCACCGCGATGGACGGCAAGCTCGGCGCGATCACCACCCTGGAGGCCGCGCCCGGGACGCTGCCGCGCGACGAGTTCACCGAGGAGTTCCTCAAGACGTACCACAAGTCGGTCGAGGTTTCCGGCGGCGGCGGGCAGCAGATGAACGAGGCGATCAAGACCACCGTGCCCAAGCTCGGCGAGGCGATGGACAAGCTCGGTGCGTACGTGGCCGACGCCATGTGGAGCTACACCGGCACCGACGACGACAACGCCACCGACATCGACCGGGCCGGTGGCCGGCACTGACCCGAGGCGGCCGGCCGGGGGACCCGACGGTGCCGGGGAGGACCCCGCGTGAGCGAGAGTGACCACGCCCTCGCCGAGATCCTGGAGTGGTTCTCCGACCTCGAAGCCGCCATCCCGGGCGTCCGCTCCACCGTCGGCGAGATCCTCATCGGCAAGATCCCCGAGTCGGACATCGACGCCGTCTACGAGCTCTCCGACGCCTGGGGTGCCGCGACGCAGGGACTCGCCGCCTTCTACGAGGAGGCGGTGCACGCCGCCGACGGCATCCTGACCAACTGGAGCGGCGACGGGGCCGCCGAGGTGTTCACCCGGGAATGGCTCGCCTACCTGGAGTCGCTCGCCGGCACGGTCGACACCCTCGCCTCCATGCAGGAGGCGGTGCAGAGCTTCGGCCTGCAGATCGAGCTGATGAAGTTCATGGCCCTGCTCGGCCTGATCATGCTCGCCGTCTCGCTGTTCATGCTGGTCGCCGCCGCCATCCCGTCGCTCGGCCTGTCCACCGCCGGCATCCCTGGGGCGTTCGCCGCCTGCCGGGCCGCGATCGGGGGCGCCGCCACCAACGCCGTACGGGCCATCGGCAGCATCTCCGTCCGCGCCGCCCTCGCCGAGGTGACCGCGCTGCTGACCCGTACGCTGCCGACCCTGGTACGGACCCAGTTGCCGAACCTGGTCCGCACCCAGGTTCCCCGGCTGGTCACCACCCAACTGCCGCGCTTCGCGCGGACCCAGGTCCCCGCCTTCGTCCGGCAGACCCTGCCGACGGTGATCCGGCAGGGCGCCGGCACCCTCGCCCGCAACACCCTGCCGCGCAACGTCATCGCGCGGTCGGTCGCCGACCGGATGGCCGGTCAGTGGTTGCGTGGCGTCACCAACCGGGAACTGCTGCGCCAACTCGGCCGGGAGGCCGGGCTGGAGTCCCGACGGCTGGCCGGGCGCAGCCTGCTCGCCGCCCGCAACCAGCTCGCCCGGGAGATCGAGGAACAGCTGCTGCGCAGGTTCGGTGCCCGGGTCGGCACCGACCTCGCCACCCGTGGCGGCGTACGACTGGCCGGCACCGAGGCGTTCGAGCAGCTCAGCCGGGCCACCCTGAGCCAGTACGCGACCCGCGAGATCGCCACCACAACCTTCGGCCGGGAACTGACGAAGTACCTGGGCCAGCGGGTGGCGTTCGGGGCGGCGTTCATGGGCGGCGGCAACCTGCTGGGCCAGATGTACCAGATCGCCGGTGGCGAACGGTCCAGCCTCGACCTCGGTCAGCTCGGCGTCTCCACCGTCCAGGGTGGGCTGTTCGGGGCGTCGATGTTCGGCGGCATCCCCGGCCACGTCATCGGCGGCGGGGTCACCGGTGCCCTGGTGACCGGCGCGACCGACGCCGCACAGGGGAAGTTCGACCTGCAGAACATGCTGCACGGCGGCGCGGAGGGGGCCAAGGCCGGCGTCGTCTTCGGCGCGCAGAACAAACTGGACACCGTCCGGGTCGGCGGGATGAACCTGCGGATCGGGCGCGACGTGATGGTGCTCCCCGAGGGAATGGCCGCCGTCGACCGGGCCGCCGGCCTGCGGGTCACCTACAGCGAGCGGGGCGCGGTCTGGGCCCACGTCGACGGCGACGGCCAACGGCTCGACGGTGGGGCGATCGCCGCCGACGGCACCGTGCTCGCCCGCGACGGCGTCCGGTCACCCGACCCGACGGTGGTCGACGACGACGGGCCCACCCCCGGCGGCCCGGGTGGCCCGCACCCGCCGCGACCCGAGCTGCCCCCGGCCGACCTGCCGCAACGCACCGACCTGGCGGGCGGCACCGGCGACGGCGGCGGCCCGCGCCAGCCCGCCCACCCCGCACCGGTGCGGACCACGGAGGCGGGGACCCACCTCGCCGATCCGGCCCGTCCGCCTGCCGACCCGGCCCGTCCCTCTCCCGACCCGCTACGGCCCGGGGGTGAGCGGTCGCCGGGGGAGTGGTCCCGCCCGGGTGACGACCGGGTGGCCGGGGAGTCGACCCCGCCGCCCGCTCGGGACGCCGACCCCGCCCCGCCCGGCCGCGACCCTGACCCGGTCCGCCCCGACGCCGAACCGGTCCGCCCCGACGCCGAGCCGGGACGTCACGACGCCGAGCCGGGCGGGCGCGAGGGCGAGCCTGCCCGACGCGATCCCGCCTCGGGACACCGGGACGTCGAGCCGGGCGGGCGGGACGCCGAGCCGGCACGCCGAAACCCGGACGACGCACCGCCCCCACTGCCGGCCGGCCGCCCCGAACCACCGGTGATCACCATCCGGGACCACCCGGCGGCCACCGGTGCCGACCGGACCGGGCCGGCCACCGACCCGACCGGGATGAACGGGGCCGACCCCCGCTCGGACCACCCCCCGCCCGACGGCCACCCGGTCGCCGACCGCCCCCCGCAGGACCGGCCCCCCGAGGACCGTGGGGCGGAGAACCGGGGGCCCGACGAGCAGGACGCCCAGACCGGAGCCTCGATCCGTCCCCGCGACGAGCTCCGGGCGATGGAGTGGGCGGACCGGGCCTACGACCGGTTCCGGGCCGACCCGGGGGACGTCGCGGACATCGCGGCGAACCTCGCCACCGTCGCCCGCCCCGGCGGCACGACAGGGTTCACCCACGCCGAGATCGCCCGGGTGAAACAGCACCTCATGGTCGACGAGCACGTGCTGCGGGACTACCCGGACGGCTGGGTCCGTCGACGCTTCGACGCGGACGAGGACATCGCGGAGGCGTGGATCAGGCTGCGGGAGGGCCGCCCGCTCGAACCCGACCTGGTCCTGCTGGAGCACGAGCTGGCCGAGTCGGGCTACCTGCTGGTGCACCCGGATGCCACCTACCCGGATGCCCACGCGTACGCCCAGAGCCTGTTCAATTGGGAGCGGGTCGCGCCCGGCCGGACCGGAGAGGACCTGGACAACTCGTGGCCGAGGGGAACCGGTGATGGCGATTCTGGTGGACTTCGAAATGGTCCGGGAGGACAGTCGGGAGGTCGAGTACAGCTTCGGCTACCCGGAGAAGGACCGTCGGCTGGTCATCCAGAAGGCGTCCCGGGAGGGTCAGGTGCTGGACGGGACGGCGGACATGCAGTACAGGAAGGCGTACGGCAAGATCCTGCGGATGCAGGCCGAGGCGGCGAGCTGGCCGCCGGGGGGCAGCTACGCGGCGTAGCACAGGGACACCTCCCGGCCGAGCTGGTGCCGGCCGGGTCGCACCCGGTCGGGCCTTCGGTGCCGCTGCCCGAGGCGGTGCGGTCGACGTTCGACGGGCACGTCGGGGAGCTGCTGGCCGGCCGGGACGCCGGCCCGGTGGACCAGCCGTACCGGGCGAGCTGGGACGAGTCGTCCCGCCTGCTCACCGTCGAGTACCCGGACGGGCTGCGCGTCGGGGTGGTGCTCCAGGTCAACTCGTCGCTGCCACCCGGGCAGCCGGTGGTGCTGCGGCCGGGAATGGCGGTCGAGCACGGGCGGTGGGTGCAGCGGGAGCCGGCCGGGGTCGTACTGCCGGAGCACCTGCCGGCCGACCCGGCTGCGCGGGCCGCCTCCGTCGACCGGCAACTCGGCGACGCCTGGCGCACCCTGCACCGCGAGATCCACCAGGTGCTCGACCGCCCGGTCGAGCCCGGGCGGGTCGGGGTGCCGGTGGACGGCGTACCGGAAGGGGGCCGGGACGGGGCGACGACGCCGGACGGGCCGACGCGACCCGGACCGGCGCGGACGATGCCGGAGCCGTCGCTTGCGGCGCTGGAGGCACCGGTCCGGCCCGACCCGCCGGTGCTGGACGCCGACGCGGTCAGCTTCCGGGACGCCACCGCCCCGGCGCCGGCACCACCCCGGCCACTCGGCCCGGACACGGTGCGCGGCCTGCTCGCCGACGACCCGACGACCCCCGGGCAGCTGCGGGACTGGGCCCGGGAACACCTGGCGGTGCGCCAGGAGGACGGCTCCTACCTGCCCCGCAGCCAGGCGGAGATCGACGCCGTGGTGGCCCGGCTGCGCGCGGAGACGACCGCGCTGGTCGCCCAGCGAATCCCGGCCGACCCGAACGCCGCACCACCCGCCCCCGCCCCGGGGCCCGCCGTCCCGGAGACCGCCGGGCCGAGACCCGTCGTCCCGGAAGGCACCGCGCCGAGGTCCGCGTCCCCGGACACCGCCGGGCCGGGGCCCGTGCCCCCGGACGCCGCCGGGCCGGGGCCCGTGCCCCCGGACGCCGCCGCGCCGAGGACCGTCGGCCCGGATGCCGTGCCGCCCGTCCCCGTGCCGGATGCTGCCGTGCCGTCGGACGGGTCGTCACGGGTGGGCGACGAGTTGCCGATCAGCCAGGAAGTCGCGCCGAGCGGCAACTTCCCGGCGCACCGCACCAGGACCGGCGCGGAACTGCCCGAGCAGGTGCACGAGCTGGTGGGCAGGGCGAAGGAGAACCTGCTCGGCCGGTACCCGCAGGCGGCGGTGGCCCGCCGAATCGCCGACCTCGACGCGGTGGCCGGGCCGGCCGACAGGTTGCAGGCGGCCGCCGACCGGGCCCGCGACGGCGCCCCGCGCGGTGACGTCGTCCGGGAGGTACGCGCGCTGAGCCGGGCCGTCGAAGGGTACGCCGACCGCTACCGCGACTGGCGGGACTTCTCCCGGGGCGGGGAACACGCCGACCCGGGCTGGCGGGACCTGGACGGGGTGGATCCGCTCAACGCCGTCGAGATGGCCCACCGGGTGGTCAGCGTGGACCCGGTCACCCACCGGTTCCACGTCATCGACCAGGCGATCGCGGTGGCGAAGATCGGCGACGTGCTCGGGCCGGCCTTCGAGCGGCACGCGGCCGACACCTTCGACCGGCTGATCCCCAAGGACCCGGAGAGCGTCGAGGCGCTGCTCCCACCGGAGCTGCGCCCCCCGGAGCTGGACGCGTGGATCCGCGGGCCGGCGCGCGGCGGCTTCGACACCCGGACCGAGATCCTCTATGTCGACCCCCGCGACGGCGCCACCAACCGACCGATCAGCGCGGTCGCCGCGACCGTCGTGCACGAGAGCATGCACCGGCTCCAGCCCAGCCCCGACGTGGTGGGCGACGTGCTGGCCCAGGGAGTCGCCGAAGGACGCTACGACGACGACGTCTCGGCGCAGGTGCTGGTGCCGTTCCGGTTCGAAGGCGAGTTCCAGGCGTTCGCCGTCCAGCAGCACTTCCTCCGCGGGCTGGCCGGCTTCCGCGCCACCGACCACGCAGGCGACCCGCGCCTACCCCGCAGTGACGCCTACCAGGAGATGGCCGACTGGACCCCGCAGCAGATGCGGGACTACGTCCTCGACCGGTACGTGCTGGATCCGGCCGAGCGGGCCGTGCTGCCCCGGGAACTGCTCGACCGGGCGGTCGACCAACCTGTCGCGCAGATCGTGGAACGGGCCCGCCTGGCCATCGCCGAGGCGAACCATCCGATCCCCGGCGAGCGTCGTGGCGGTGCCTTCCACGGCCCGCTGAGCCGGGAGATCGCCGACCGGTACGGCATCGACCTCGACGCGATCGGACAGGAGCAGTCGGGACGGTCGCTGCCCGCGCTCCGCGACCATCCGGCCGCCCCGGACGTGTCGGCCCCACCCCGCTCCGGCCCCGGTGCGCCACCGCTCGCCGAGTGGGGGCCGGCACGCGACGGTGGCCCGGCGGACCGGCCGGCGGCTCAGCCGGGGCCGGGGCGTCGCCCGGGAGTGCTGGGTCGGGCCCTGCACCGGATCACCGGCCTCCTCGGCGGGGCCGACCCGACCCCGCCCGCGCCGGAGCG
>NZ_JBMDWU010000502.1:0-4418 GCF_048594385.1 Micromonospora sp.
GGCGGCGCGCCGCTCCGGGCGCGGCTGGTGTGGGGGGGGGGGCGCCGCCCGCGGCGCCCCCACTTCCGCGACGCCACCGGCTCGGCGGCACCGGCCCCCACCACCACCCCCCGAGTCACCCAGGAGACATCGTGCGTCTGACCGTTCGCCCGCCCACCCGGCGTGCCGTCGGGATCGCGGCCGTGGCCGTGCTCCTCACCGGGCTCCTCGTGCCGCACACGGCACAGGCCGGACCATCCGCCGCGACCGCCGGCCCGCCCGCCGCCCGCGCCGGGGTCACCACCGGCCTGGACACCTCCGCCGCCGACGCCGTCGCCGCCGCCGGGGCGGCGGACGAGCTGGTCGGCGACATCGTCTTCTCCCGGCCGAGCGGCACCTTCCAGGGGGAGGTGACGGTCTCGCTGAGCACCGCGATCGGCGGCGCACAGTTGCGGTACACCACCGACGGCCGGCTGCCCACCGCCCAGTCGCCGCTGTACGCGGGCACGCCGCTGCGGTTCACCCGCACCACCCAGCTACGCGTGCAGGCCTTCGTCGGCCAGACCGCCTCCGGTGCACCGGGGACCGCCATGTACGTCGCCCAGAACGTCGCCACCGCCCACGACCTGCCGGTGGTCCTGCTCGACTCGTACGGTGCCGGCAAGCCCGGCCGCGATTACCTCGACGCCACCGCCATGGTCTTCGAGCCGGGCGGCGGTGGCACCACCTCGCTGGCCGCGACCCCGACGGTCGCCACCCGCGCCGGGTTCCACCTGCGCGGCCAGTCGTCGGCGTCGTTCGAGAAGACGCCGTACCGCGTCGAACTGCGGGGCAACGACAACGACGACGCCGACTACCCGGTGCTCGGCATGCCGGCCGACTCCGACTGGGTGCTGCGCGGCCCGTTCAGCGACAAGGCGTTGATCCGGGAGGCGCTCGTCTACGATCTCGGGCGCGAGATGGGCATGCCGGCGCCGCGGTACCGGTTCGTGGAGTTCTATCTCAACACCGACGCCGCCCCGGTGGCCGCCGGTGACTACATGGGCGTCTACATGCTGGTCGAGACGATCAAGAACGCCAAGAACCGCCTCGACCTCAAGCAGCTCGACGAGGACGACCTGACCCTGCCCAAGATCCAGGGCGGGTACATCTGGAGCTTCGAGTGGCTGGCCGCCGAGGAACCGACGCTGACCTGCACCGGTGCGGCGGCGACCTGCTGGAACTACCTGGAGGTGCGGGACCCGTCACCGTTGCAGGCGCCCCAGCGGGACTGGCTGCGGGGCTACGTGCAGGAATTCCACGACGTGCTGCGGGCACCGAACTCCGCCGACCCGGTCACCGGCTACCGGAAGTACATCGACGTCGACTCGTTCGTGGACCAGATGGTCCTCAACGAACTCAGCCGGGAGATGGACTCCTACATCCGCAGCGCGTACTTCTACAAGGACCGGGACACCAAGATCTTCGCCGGCCCGCTGTGGGACTACGACCTCACCTTCGGCGTCGGCGGCTACTTCGGCAACGACCAGATCGCCGGCTGGCAGTACCAGCAGACCCGGCAACCGCTGGCCAACGACTGGTTCCCGCAACTCGTACGCGATCCGGCCTTCGTCAACCAGCTCCGGTCCCGCTGGCAGACGCTGCGCCGGGGCCCGCTCGCCGACACCGCCCTGCAGACCCGGATCACCGCGCTGGCCGCGCCGTTGACCAACGCCGCGCAGCGCAACTTCCAGCGCTGGCCGAACCTGACCGCGCCGATGGTCGGCCCCTTCTACACCCCGACCGCGTCCACCTGGCAGGGCCAGGTCCAGGCCATGCGGGACTGGATGCTGCGCCGGGCGGCCTGGTTGGACTCCACCGCCGGCTGGGGCGGCCCGGTCACCACCCCGCCCCCGTCGCCCACCACCACCCCACCGCCCACCACCCCACCGCCGTCCACCACGACCCCGCCGCCGGGCACCGCCCGCTGCACCGCGACGTACACCGTGACCAGCCAGTGGACCGGCGGGTTCCAGGGCGAGGTACGGGTCACCGCCGGCGCCTCGGCGATCAGCAACTGGACCGTGACCTGGGCGTACACCAACGGCGAGCGGGTCACTCAGGCATGGAACGCGACAGTGACCAGCCAGGGCGCGACGGTGACCGCCCGTAACGTCGCCTACAACGGCACACTCGCCGCCGGCGTCAGCACCTCGTTCGGGTTCCTCGGCTCGTCCACCGGCGGCCCCGGCGTCCCGGTGCCGAGCTGCACGACGGGTTGACCCCGGGCCACCTGGCACCGGCCGGTCCCCGCCGCCGGTGCCGGGTGGCGTCGGGTCGTCAGTCCCCGGCCGCGCTCCCGGTCATCGCCCGGGCCAGCCGCTCCCGGACCCGGGCGGCGTCCGGGTGACCGAGGTCGTCGAAGATGTCCAGCGCCCGCCGCCAGGTCCGCAGGGCACCGTGGACGTCCCCCGCCGCCTGCCGGGTCTCACCGAGCCGGGTCAGGGTGTCGGCCTCGTCGTACCGGTCACCGATGCGCCGGTACAGCGCCAGCGCCCGACCGTAGCAGCGGATCGCCCGCCGGTGCTGGCCCAGCCGGTCGTGGATGAAGCCCAGGCTGTCCCAGGTGTTCGCCTCGCCGTGCCGGTCGCCGGTCGGGCGCAGCAGCGTCAGCGCCTGGGAGCAGTGCTCCAGCGCCGGCCCGTACTGGCCGAGTTGGGCGTGCGCCCAGCCGACCCCGTTGCGGGCGCTGGCCTCCCCGGCCAGGTGTCCGGCGGCCCGGTAGAGCGCCAGCGCCCGCTGCCCGTGCTCCAGCGCCTCGGCGTACCGGCCGAGCCCGTCGAACATCGCCCCGAACGCCCGGTGGGTGCGCGCCTGCCCGGTGTGGTCGCCCAACGCGCCGAACAGGATCAGCGCCTCCCGGTAGTGCGCGACCGCCTCGTCCAGCCGACCCAACCGGCAGAGCACCCGGGCCAGGTCACGGTGGGCGTTCGCCTGCCCCACCCGGTCCCCCGCCTGCTGCGCCCCGGCCAGGGCGGCCTGCTGGGCGGCGGCCAGGTCCAGCCAGTTCCCCCGGCGCTGGAGGAAATCCACCAGGGTCCAGGCCAGTTGCCAGGCATGGCCGTCGAACCCGGCACGCCTCGCGTGCGAGACCGCCGCCAACAGCACCGGATACTCGGTGGTGAACCAGGCCAGGGCCGGACCGTGGGCGGTCAGCTCCTCGGGCGTCACCCCGGGCGGGACGGCGGCCAGCGTCACCGGGTCCCGACCGGGTTGCAACAGCAGCGCCGCCGTGTGCGCGGTGTGCAGGTAGTGGTCGAGTCCACGCCGGACCGCCGACTGCCGCTCCTCGGCGGGGTCGAGGCTCTCGGCCAACTCGCCCGCGTACGCCCGCAGCAGGTCGTGCGCGGTGAACCGGCCGGGCGCGTGTTCGGTGACCAGGTGGGCGTGGGCCAGTTCGGCCAGCAGCCGGGTCACCTGGCTGCGGGGCAGGCCGGCCAGGCTGGCCGCCGCGGCGATCCCGATGTCCGGCCCCGGGTGCGAGCCGAACAGCCGGAACAGTCGCGCCGCCGCCGGGGTCAGGTTCCGGTACGACCAGGAGAAGACCGACTGCACGTCCGTCCCGGTGTCCCCACCGTCGAAGGAGTCGAGCAGGCGCGGCGACTCGCGTAGCTCGTCGACGATGGTGGCCAGCGGGAACGTGGGGTGCGCCGCCCCGCGCGCGGCGAGCACGGCCAGCGCCAGCGGCAGCCGGACGCAGCGTTCGATCATCTCGTCGACCGCCTGCGGTTCGACGGTCAACCGGTCCGGGCCGAGCCGCCGGGCCAGCAGCTGCCACGCCTCGGCGGTGCTGAGCAGGTCGACGGCGATCTGCCGGGCCCCCTCGGCGGTGATCAGCCCGGCCAGCCGGTTGCGGCTGGTGACCAGGAACAGGCAGCCGGGACTGCCGGCCAGCAGCGGCCGTACCTGCTCGACGTCGCGGGCGTTGTCCAGCAGCACCAGCATCCGTCGGCCGGCGAGCAGGCTGCGGTAGAGCCCCACCTGGGCGGGCAGGTGGGTGGGGATCCGCTCGGGCGGCACCTCCAGGGCCTCCAGGAAGCCCCGTACCGCCTCGGCGGGTGTGACCACCGCGCCGGTGGCGTCGAATCCGCGCAGGTCGACGTAGAGCTGCCCGTCGGGGAAGCGGTCGGCGACCCGGTGGGCCCAGTACACCGCCAGGGTCGTCTTGCCGACGCCGGCCGTACCCGACAGCGTCATCGTGGTGGTCGACTGGCCACCGCCGGGCGTGCCGTGGTCGGCGCAGCCCGCGTCGAGCTGGGCGAGCTGCGCGGCGCGCCCGACGAACCCGGGCAGCGCCGGGGGCAGTTGGCGGGGGGCCCGGGGGGCCGGCGGCGGGGCGCGCGCCCCCCGGGCCGGGGGCCCGGGGGGGGGGGGCGCCGCCGCCGCCCCGGCCCGGGGGC
>NZ_JBMDWU010000503.1:0-6169 GCF_048594385.1 Micromonospora sp.
TCGGCCGGTCGGGCGGTGCAGCCGGCCAGCACCAGCACCGCCAGCAGCCCGGCGAGCAGCCGCCTCACGCCGGCACCACCGCGACCAGCGCCGGACCCACACTGGTGTCCGGGGTCAGGTCGAGCGCCGGCCGGCCGGCCACCTCCAGCCGGTACCCGGTGCGCTGCGGCACCCGCACCGGCACCGCGAACTCGCAGTAGGTCGGCACCCGTTCCACCTCCAGGTCCTCGGCGAACGCGGCCACCGCCGTGCCCGCCGGCAGCGTCCCGGTCACCAGGGCCGCCCCGTCGGGGTCGAGCACCCGGAACGGCGCCCGGTGGTGGAAGTAGAGGTACGGTCCGGTACCGGCGCAGTCCACGCCCGCGGCCCGGATGTTGATGTCGCGCACCAGGACCCGGACGGTGGTCGGGGTGACCGCCTCCGGTCCGGCGTCGGAGCCACCGCAGCCGGCGACCCCGGCCAGCAGCAGGATCGCCAGCGCGCCGACGCCGTGGCGGGCACTCGTGGTCAGCCGCACATGGTCTCCTCCCACCCGTGCCGTGGGTCGACTCCGGTCAGGACTTCTCCACCCGGCACTGCTTGGTCACCGTCTTGGACGGGTCGCTCTCCGAGGTCGCGGTGAGCTTGACGAAGCCGGTGTCCGCGGCGGCGGCGGTGGCCCCCACCGACACCCGGACGGTGGTGGACTTGCCGAACTGGGCGGTCGCCAGCGGGTTGGGCAGCCAGGTCCGCCAGCCCTTACCGGCCACCTCAGCCGAGAGCCGGTAGACGTCCGACTTCAGGTACGCGGTCGCGTCCTCCGGGTGCTGCTGGCCGCCGGCGGAGTAGGTGCCGCTGTTGGTCAGCTCGAACGAGCAGGTCACGCCCCGGTTGGTGGGCTTGCCGGTGCTGGTCACCTCGCCCTTGCCGAGGGACACGCCGTGGGTGCTCGGGCCCCCGGTGCCGTCCAGCGACCGCACCGCCACCGTGTACGACAGCGAGCCGGCCGCGTCCCGCTTGAGGTCGATGATGTAGAAGTGCAGCCGGTTGGCCTCGTCGACGTACTCGTACTGGCTGCCGGTGTCCGCCCCGGCGTGGAACAGCGCGTCGGAGAGCTGCCGGTAGTCACCCATGGTGATCTTCTGCGGGGTGCCGTCCGGCCGGTAGAAGTCGATCATGTCGATGTCCTGCGGGTTGGCGTCCACCACCCACTGGAACGGCGCGCTGTCGGCGTTCTTGGTCTTGCTCAGCAGCACGCCCCGGTCCGGGGTGAACGAGTCCGCCCCCATCCGGTCGACGACCTCGACGGTGTAGTTGTTGAAGCTCCCGCCGTCGCACAGCGGGTTCGTGGCCACCGTGCAGGCCGGCGAGAGGTCCTTGTTCAGGGCGATGTTCACGCCGGTCAGCCCCTTCGGGCCGGCGTCGACCGCACGGGCGGTCACCTGGGCGGTGACCAGCCCGGACGAGGCCAGCGCCTCCCGGGACAGCCGCAGCACGTGCTCCTCACCGAGCAGGCCGATCTTGAGCTTGTCCCGCACCGTGTGCAGCGAGCCCATCGAGCCGCCGTTGGTCGGCGGGATCTGCCAGCGGGTGTGCGGGCCGCCGGGTCCGTTGAACGACCCGCGCGACATCATGCTCCAGATGCCGGTGTACGCCCGTCGTAACGGCTCGCCGTACGGGTTGTTGTAGTTGTCGCCGATGCCGAGCAGGTGGGTCAGCTCGTGGGCGTACACCCCCATGCCGGAACTCTCCCCCTGGGTGGAGGAGCCGCCACCGGCGTTGGGCCACAGCGTCGCCGCCGCCTTCCACGACGTCCACTCGACGTAGCGGGTCTTGGCCCAGTTCGGCAGGTTCGGGTCCGGCGGGCCCCAGGAGTCCGGCACGTCCTCCTTGTTCTGGAAGATCATCTGCCCGAACTCCTGCCAGGTGGACGACTCGTCCTGCCCGGCGCTGAGGATGAAGACCAGCTCGTACTGGTTGGCGACCTCGTCACCGACCGCCGCCCGCCACGCGCCCAGCCCGTCGGTGCGGATGTTCTTGTTGCAGGTGTCCCCGCTGGGGCAGGCACCCGGGTTGAAGCTGTTGTCCAGCCCGTACTGGTAGGACTTCGCCGGCATCTGGTACGGCCCGAACCCGGCCAGGTCCACGCCGTAGCGCCCGTTGGAGTCCTGCATCCAGTACTCGTGCAGGGTGTGCCCCTTGTTCAGGGTGTTCGGGGTGTTGAGGAAGTCCTGGTAGAACTTCGGCACGTCGGCGCGGGGGATGTTGGCCGCGACCGACTGGGGGTTGCCGAAGACCGTCGAGCGGGCCCGTTGGGACACCGCGAACGTCTGGTCCGGATAGTCGAGCGCCACCAGGGCGATCTTGAAGTTGCGCAGGGAGCCCCGCACGCTCGGGTCGGCCCAGTTCTTGCCGGGCACCGCCCGGTAGTCGTCCCAGGTCATGGTGTCGGGGTTCTGCCAGGCCTGCGGGTCGAGGACCTGGAACGGAGCGGTGCCGCCGGCCGGGTTGGCCGGGGCCGCGGCAGCCTGCGTCGCGGCGGTCGCCACGAGCGTGCCGGCCAGGACCGCGGCCAGCACGCGACGCCGCAGTCGGGGGGTGTTACGGGGAGCACGGTGCACGGGTTCACCTCTCGTCGGGAGGGACGCGGTCGCCGGCGACCGGGGTCCCGTGGGGTGGCTGCCGGGACGCCCGCACACCGGGCCGCGCAGCGAATCTAGGAGGACGGGCCGGGGCCGGTCACCGTGCAGATGTCGGCAGGTGGCCCGGCGGCTTCCGACACCTGAAGGACCGGCGGCGGGTCACGTCCGGCCGCGGGGTTCAGCGGGGACGACCGTCGGTGACCGGATCGACGGTGACCGACAGGGCCCGGACCAGGTCCCGGTGCAGCCGGGCGGCGGCCGGCGGCGGCAGCGGACCGCGCGGCGGGCGGCACCGGCCACCGAACCGCCCGGCGGCGTCCATCGCCAGTTTGATCGCCTGCACCGCCTCCGGCCGGGAGCCCCAGCCGAAGGCCGGGTGCAGCTCGGCGTAGAGCGGCAACGCGCGGGCCAGGTCACCGGCGGCGCACAGGTCGTACAGGCGCAGGGCCGGGCGGGGCAACGCGTTGGACAGGCCGGACACCCAGCCCCGGGCCCCGCACAGCACCAGTTCCAGCAGCACGTCGTCCGCGCCGGCCAGCACGTCCACGTGCGGGCAGAGGTCCCGGATGCGGTGCACCCGCCGTACGTCGCCGGAGAACTCCTCGACCGCGACGATCCCGTCGGTCTCGGCGACCCGGGCCAGCAGCTCCGGGGTGAGGTCCACCCGGGTGTCGTACGGGTCGTTGTGCGCCACCACCGGCAGGCCGACGGCGGTGACCTCGCGGTAGTGGGCGACCACGTCGGCGTCGCCTGCGGGATAGCCGTCCGGGGGTGGGGCGAGCACCCCGTGCGCCCCGGCGGCGGCGGCCTGCTCCGCCCAGCGGCGGGACTGCCGGCTGCCGTACCCGCCGACCCCGGGCAGCACCGCGCACCCCGGCGGGGCGGCCTGCACGGTGGCCCGCACCACGTCGGCCCGCTCGTCGTCGGACAGCGCCCGGTACTCCCCCACCGACGCGCACGGCGTCACCCCGTGGCAGCCCGCCTCCGCCAGCCAGCGCACGTGCTCCTGGAGCCGGTCGAAGTCGACGCCGAGGTCGTCGCGGAACGGCGTGGTGACGGCGACCAGCACCCCCCGCCAGGGCCTACCAGCTGTCACTCGGGCGTTCCCTCCTGCGCGCCGGCGGCCCGCTGCCCACCGCACCGGAACCTTACGATCGTCGATCACCACGGTGCTTCGGACAATTGCCGGAACAGTCGCCGTGGGGGCCGTCCTTTTGTCGGTAGATCCCCGGTGGACCTTGCGCACAGGCCCACCGGCCGCACAGGGTAGGGCACCGGCTGTCGCACCCCCTGCCGCGCAGCCAACCAGGGGAGATCCATGCATGGTGAGCTTCAGCGCATAGTCGACGCCGTCGCCGCGCGGGTGGGGCGTCCCGCCCTCATCGAGGACCGTCGGCAGCGGGTGGTCGTCTACAGCGAACACGACGGTCCGATGGACGAGGTACGCCGGATGTCGATCCTGCGCCGGCAGACCACCCCGGAGGTGATCGCCTGGTTCCGCCGGATGGGTGTGCTCACCGCCCGTGAGCCGGTGCGTACCCCGGCCGACGTCGACCTCGACCTGCTCCCCCGGGTCTGCGTGCCGATCTGGCACGACGACCTGCTGCTCGGCTTCGTCTGGTTCATCGACGACGACGGGTCGATGACCGACGCCGACATCGCCACCGCGACCGGTGCGTTCACCGACCTGTCGCTGGCCCTCTACCGGGAGAACCTGCTCGGTGAGCTGGCCTCGCAGCGGGAGTCCGAGGCCACCCGGACGCTGCTGGTCGAGAGCCCGCAGGCCCGTGCGCACGCCGTCCGGGCGCTGCTGGAGGAGGGCACGGTCGCCGGTGACGGCACGACCACGGCGGTGGTCGCCCAGCTCGCCCCCGCCGACGGGCGGCACCCCGACGAGGTGGCCCGGATCGCCCTGGAGCAGGCGCTGGTGGCGACCCGCCGGTGGCTCGGCGTCCGGGAGTCGCTGCACATGGTCTGGCCCGACCACGGGGTGCTGCTGATCTGCGGGGGCCGGATCGCCGGCCGGCCCACCCCGCAGGCCGCCGCCGGGCACCTCGACGACGTGCTGCGGCAGGCGACCCGGGGGTTGTCCTCGGTGGAGCGGACGGTGACCGGGATCGGTCAGCCCCGTCCCGGGCTGGTCGACGCGGTGCAGTCCTACCGGGAGGCGGTGCAGGCGGCCCGGGTGGGGGTGCAACTGCCGGCGCTGGGTCCGGTGGTCTCCTGGGCCGGGCTGGGCATCTACCGGGTGTTGTCGCAGCTCGACGGCCGGGACCTCGACGTCGCCGGGGTGCACCCCGGGCTGGAGCGGCTGCTGCGCGACGACGCCCACCAGGTGCTGCTGGAGACCCTGGAGGCGTACCTCGACCTGGCCGGCAACGCCCACGCCACCGCCGAGAAGCTGCGGCTGCACCGGACCACCCTCTACTACCGGCTGCAACGGGTCGAGCAGCTCGCCGACACCGACCTCAAGGACGGCAACGAGCGGTTGTGCCTGCACCTGGCGATGAAGCTGGGCCGGCTCACCGGCCACTACCGGTCGGCGTC
This sequence comes from Micromonospora sp., assembly GCF_048594385.1. Taxonomy (NCBI): domain Bacteria; kingdom Bacillati; phylum Actinomycetota; class Actinomycetes; order Micromonosporales; family Micromonosporaceae; genus Micromonospora; species Micromonospora sp. The sequence goes on from NZ_JBMDWU010000503.1 coordinate 5,169, forward strand.
CTGAGCGGTCGCGGGGTCACCGCGTCGACCGTCGGGAGAGGACACCCGCTGTGACAGCCCGTGTCGGTCCGGACAGATCATTGACAGATCCGAGCGGGTACGGCCAGGATGGGCGCACCGATCGGCAATGCCCCCACGACCGACCGTAACCAGGTACGCCCCCCACGCCCGTCCCGCAGACCGGTTCGGCGCCGGTCCGTCGCCCCGCGCGTCCGGGAGACACCACGTGTCCCCCGTCGTCGGCGGGTCGACGTCGCGGTCCGGCCGCCCACCGTCGCCCGACTGTCGGCGTCCGACCTCCCCGTTTCGCACCCCGCCCGACGGCGGGCGCTGCCGCGCGCCGTCGGCCCGTCTCGCACCCCCAGGAAAGGTGGCCCGCGATGTCCCGTTCCGCACTCCCCCGCCGCTGGCGGCGGTTACCCGCCGCGACGGCCGCCGGCGTGGCGTTGCTGCTGCTCGCCGGCCCGGCGACCGCCGGCACCGCAGCCCCGGCCGACCGGGAGGCCGACGCCCCGGCCGTGCTCGAACGCTCCGCCGACGAGCAGGCCGACGTGGTGGAGGTGACGGTCGACGGCACGGCCCAGCTCGACGCGCTGGTCGCCACCGGCGTCGACCTCGACCACCACGTCACGCCCACCGAGGCGGGCATCGTGGTGCACGCCGTGGTCACCCCCACCGAGGTCGCCGCACTGAAACGGATGGGCTACCGGGTCGGCGCGGTGCTGCACGACGCCGACGACTCCGCGCAGCGGATCAGCGAGCGCGAGGCGACGATCGCCGCCCACCGGGCCGAGAACCGGTCGTACACGGCGACCCTGGAACGCAGCGCCGCCACCTCCGACGTGAAGATCATCCGGGCGGACTACTACACCTCCGGCACCAACCAGGTGCTCTCGGTCGAGGCGAAGTGGGCCCAGGGGCAGACCTCCACCAGCACGTTGACCGTGGCCCGGGACAGCGGCCCCGGCACCGAGATCGGCTCCGGCGGCACCCAGAACATC
>NZ_JBMDWU010000504.1:0-13532 GCF_048594385.1 Micromonospora sp.
GCAACCTGACCTTCGACGACGCCCGGGACTGCTTCCCGGCCTGGTCCCCCACCGACGGCGCGACCGGCAACTGGAACTCCCAGTACGACCAGGTCTCGGTACGCCGCAGCGAGCACGTCTGGGTCGACCACAACACCTTCACCGACGGCGACAACCCGGACAGCGGGCAGCCGGTGTACTTCGGCCGGCCCTACCAGGTGCACGACGGGTCGCTGGACATCACGCACACGGCCAGCCTGGTGACCGCCTCGTACAACCGGTTCACCGGGCGGGACAAGCTGATGCTGATCGGCTCGTCCAACACCGTCGGGCCGGACATCGGCCGGTTGAAGGTGACGCTGCACCACAACCTGTTCGACCGGGTGCTCCAGCGGCTGCCCCGGGTCCGGTTCGGCCAGGTCGACGTCTACAACAACTGGTACCGGCTGGCCGGCGACGACTTCGCGTACGCGATCGGGGTGGGCGTGCAGTCCGCCGCGTACGTGGAGAACAACTTCTTCACCCTCGGTGCCGGCATCGCCGCCGGCGACCTGTTGTACGACTGGGGTGGCACCGCCGTCACCACCCGGGGCAACTGGGTGGACGCCGACCACGCGCTGCCCCGCCCGGTCGACCTGGTGGCCGCCTACAACGCGACCCACGACCCGGACCTGGGCGGCGACGCCGGGTGGACGCCGACCCTGCGCGCGCCGCAGGCGGTGCCCGCACCGCTGGTGCCGCTGGTGGTGGGCCCGTTCGCCGGGGCCGGTCGACTGCCGCTGTGAGCCGCCTGCGGTCGGGCCGCGCCGTCCGTCGGCGTGGCCCGACCGTGGGGTCACCTCGGCAGGGTGAGCACCTCCGCGCCCTCGGGCGTGATGGCGATCGTGTGTTCGCTGTGTGCCGTGCGGCAGCCGGTGGCGCTGCGCAGCGTCCAGCCGTCGGCGTCGGTGACGAGGGTGGCGGTGTCGGCCATGACCCAGGGTTCCAGGGCCAGCAGCAGGCCGGGACGCAGCCGGTACCCGCGACCGGGCCGGCCGGTGTTGGACACGTGCGGGTCCTGGTGCATGGTGGACCCGACGCCGTGCCCGCCGAACTCGGTGTTGACCGGGTATCCCGCCGCGCCGAGGACCGTGCCGATGGCGTGCGAGAGGTCACCGACGCGTGCGCCCGGTCCGGCGGCGGCGATCCCGGCGCGCAGCGCCCGCTCGGTGGCGTCGATCAGCGCGACGCTCTCCGGGGGGCGGGTGTCACCCACCAGGAAGCTGATCGCCGAGTCGGCGACCACGCCGCCGAGGGAGACGGCGAGGTCGAGGGAGAGCAGGTCGCCGTCGGCGAGGTGGTGGTCGTACGGCAGCCCGTGCAGCACCGCGTCGTTGACCGAGGTGCAGATGTAGTGGCCGAACGGTCCCCGGCCGAAGGACGGCGCGTAGTCGACGTAGCAGGACGTCGCGCCGGCGTCGACGATCATGCGCTGCGCCCAGGCGTCGATCTCCAGCAGGTTGGTGCCGACCGCGATGCGGCCCTTCAGCGTCTGGAGGATCTCGGCGACCAGCGCGCCGGTGTCCCGTGCGCGCCGCACGTCGGTGGGGCTCAGGATCTCGATCATGCGGCGCCTTCCGTGGACCACCAATAAGTATCCCGGCCATGTTATCCCGGTACTAGAATCGCAGCCATGGTCAGGCTGCCGCTCACCCCCGCCGAGGTCGCCCGCGGACGACGCCTCGGCGCCCTGCTGCGCCGCGCCCGCGGGCACCGGTCGATGCTCGGCACCGCGCTGGCCGCCGGGCTGTCCCCGGAGACCCTGCGGAAGATCGAGTCCGGTCGGGTGGCCACCCCGGCGTTCCCGACCATCGCGGTGCTCGCCGACGTCCTCGGTCTCTCCCTCGACGCGGTCTGGTCGGAGATCAACCAGTCCGACGCCGGGATCGCCGTGCCCGACCCCGGTGAGCGGCTGGCCTCGTAGCCCCGACGCCCCGGGGCGCGGTCCCGACCGACCCCCACCGGGGGCGTCCCGGAGCCCTCTGCCCAGGGGTGGTGCCCGGCGGCGGGCCGGGACAGGGACAATGACCGGGTGCGGTCGGGCTGCCGACCGGACGACGAGCATCAGCGGGAGGTGGACCCGGGTGGCCGGTGGACGCGACGTCGGCGCGGACCGGCCCGAGCCGGCGGCCGGTCCCCGTCCGGCGGACGACCCGACCGGCACCACACGGCGGGTCGGCACCCCGGAGCCACCCGCCGACCCGGCACCCCGCGCCGGCACACCGCGGGCCGGCACCGCACCACAGGCCGGCCCGGTAGCGCAGGCCGACCCGAGCGACGAAGGTGCGCCGTCGGCGTTCCGGACGGCGCTGGCCGCCGATCCGGCCCAGCTCTCCCCCGCCCGGGAGGCACTGCGGGCGTGGCTCACCGGGGCCGGCGTCGACGAGGCGGACGTGGAGGTGGTGCTGATCGCCGTCGGGGAGGCGTGCGCCAACGCCATCGAGCACGGCTACCGGTTCGCGCCCGGGGCGAGCGTCACGGTGTCGGCCCGACTGCGCGCCGAGCGGCTGGAGGTCGAGATCCGCGACACCGGCGGCTGGCGACCGGGGCCGTCGCAGGGCGGCGACCGGGGCCGGGGACGGCTGATCATGGCCCGGTTGATGGACGAGGCACAGCTCGACGGCACCCCCGGCGGGACGACGGTGCGCCTGGTCAAGCACCTTCCCGGCCGGAAATGACGTGGTCACATGCCCGACGGCGGGGTCGGACCGACAGTGAAGATCGGCTATAAGTAGGCGATGGAGTTCCCGCCGTACCTCGCCACCATGCCGATGCACGCGATCACCGAGCTGCACGGCGAACCGGGCCTGCTCGCCCGGTTCCGGCTGGAGTTGCCGGCCTTCGCCGCGGCCGACCGGGACCGGCTGACCGAAGCCCTCGACCTGGCCGCCGAGCTGCACCGCGACGACCGGCGGTCCCGCGAGCCGTATCTCAACCACCTGCTGCGGGTGGCGATCCGGATGGCGCACCACTACCAGGTGCGCGACCCCGACGTGATCGTCGCCGGGTTGCTGCACGACGCGGTGGAGGACCACCCGGGCGAGTTGGCCGGCGCGGGGGCGGCCGACCCGACGGCGGCGGCGCTGGCCGCGCTGGCCGGCCGGTTCGGCGACCGGGTGGCCCGGCTGGTCGCCGCGGTCACCAACCCGGTGTACGACCCCGAGCGCGACCCGCACGTGCAGTACCGCGAGCACGTCGCGGCCAGCCTGGACCGGGAACCCTGGGCCCGGGTCATCAAGGTCTCCGACTTCACCGACAACGGCGTGGGCGTGGTCTACGCCGTCGGGCCGAAGGTGGCCCGTTCGGCGGCGAAGTACCGCCCGCTGGTGCCGGTCTACCGGGAGCTGATCGCCCGGCCGGACACCCCGCTGTCGGCACCGGTGAAGCGGCACATCTTCGCCCAGCTCGACCTGGCCGAGGAGCGGTTCAGCGCGATCCTCGACCACCCCAACTGACCCCGCCCCCGCCGCGACGGCGGGCCGGCGGGGTGAGCGGGCCCGTGGTGCGACGCGGACGCTCAGCGCAGCGCACCGCCGGGCGGGACGGCCACCCCGCCACCACCGAGGACGGCGTGCAGCCGGTGCCGCAGGTCGGGCAGCCGCTGCGGGGTGTCGCGCAGCAGCAGGCAGACCGGCTCCCGGGCGCCGGCCGCCACCCCGCCCACCACGTCGAGCAGCGTGCCGAGTTGACCGGGTGGCTCGTCGGCCAGCAGCAGGCCGGCGTCGGTCACCTCGAGGGTGAGCGGGCCGGCGTCGAGCCGGTCGGCCAGCACGTCGGCGAGCGCGTCCCAGTTGCGGCCGAAGTGGCCGGGCAGGCCGAGGGCGTCGGTGAGGGCGTGGAACAGCGCGGGGCGGGTACGGGCCGCCGCCCCCGCCACGGTGACCGACGGCGTCGGGTGCCCCGACGGCCGGGCCTCGTCGGTCACCCGTAGCCAGCCCGGCTGGCGCTGTCCGGTCATGGTGCATCCTCCTGCTCGACGGGGCGGGCCGGCGGACCGGCCCGCCCCGGGTGGTCCTCGGTCAGATCCGGTAGAAGTTCGCGTAGTGGTCGGGGGAGAACCAGGTCGCCCCGCTGCTCCTGTTCACCACGATGCGGTACGCGTCGCGCGCCGCGCCGGAGACCCGCGGGTAGACGTCGTACTCGTAGTAGGTGGCGCCGGCGGGGAGCTGCCCCTCGTAGTTGTGGAACTGGCCGCCGGCGAAGTTCGACAGGCCACCGCTCCAGGAGTACCAGCCCCGGCTGGTCGGGAAACCCTTGCCCGACCAGCCGGAGCGGGCGGTACGGGCGTCCGCGCAGCGGGACATCGTGCAGGAGCCGTAGACCGCCGCCGACGCGGGGTCGGTCAGCCTCGGGGTCACCACGGACGGTCCGACGAGCAGCGCGGCGACCAGGGCGGTCAGCAGCGCGAGGATGCCCGGCAGGCGGCGGGCCCGGGTGCGCGGGGTCGGGGCGGTGGCGGGGGTGACGGGGTTCGCGGGAGTGCTCAACGGGTCCTCCGGGTCGCGGGGGCCGACAGGAATGCATCGATCGGGATGGTTGTCCCGATCAGCCACATTCTGGCGGGAGGCGAACCCCGCCGACCAGAGGCCAGCCTCGCAACCGTGGATGAACGCACCATGATCGGCACGCCACCGACTGTTGAAATGCCCGGTGGACGCAGGACCGGGACCGGGCGGCCCCGTCGGCCGCCCGGTCCCGGCCGGGGTCAGCAGCCGATCCGGCTGGTGCCCAGGGCGACGTCGTCGTACCAGAGGGTGTCCGCGCCCTCGCCGTAGCTCTCCCAACCCAGCTTCAGGTCGGTCAGCCGGGGACGCCAGGTGCGGTTGAGCCACTGGCTGTCGATGTCGTGGGTGGGCACCCCGTCGGCGGTCAGCCCGGTGACGGCGGTGCCGTCGAGCCAGGTACGCAACTGCCCCTGGTTGCCGTCGACCATGAACTCCAGGCACGTCCAGCGCCCGGTGGGCAGCGGCACGCTCAACGCCACCCCGGCCGGGCTCTGCTCGGGCAGGGTCGCGTCGTCGGAGGCCCGGTTCCACTGCAACGCGGCGTTCTGGCCGCCCATCCGCAGGTCCTTGTTGCCGTCGGCGGCGTCGGTCATGGCCATCATGGTGACGTGCTGGGTCGGCAGCGCGGTGGTGTGGCGCAGCCAGATCCGGCCGTACCGGACGGTGCCCACCGCGCTGAGATCCTTGGTGGAGCGCACGAAGACGTGGTTGCAGTAGCCCTGCGCGCCGTCGATGCGCAGCGAGCGGCTGCCGCTGTGCGTGGTCGCCGTGTCCACCGAGGCCCGGCCCGTCCCGGAGCAGTCCGGGTTGACCACGCTCCAGTCGCCGGACGGCGTCGTGCCGGTCTGGTTCTCGAAACCGTCACAGAGCACCGCACCGGCACACCCGACCGGCGGCGGCGTGGTGGGTGGAGGCGTGGTGGGCGGCGGCGTCGTCGGGGGCGGCGTGGTCGGCGGCGGCGTCGTGGGCGGCGGCGTCGTCGGGGGCGGGGTGGTCGGCGGCGGCGTGGTGGGGGGCGGGGTCGTGGGCGGCGGCGTGGTGGTCGGCGGCGGAGCGCCGTTGCACGGTACGCCGTTGAGCGTGAACCCGGTCGGCGCGGCGGAACCCGAGGTGCTGGTGCCCTGGACGCCGAACTCGGTGGAACCGCCCGCCGGGACGCTGCCGTTCCAGGCGGCGTTGCGGGCGGTGACCGTCGTACCGGACTGGCTGACCGTGGCGTTCCAGCCGCCGGTGATCCGCTGCCCGCCCGGGTAGGACCAGGTGACGGTCCAACTGCTCAGGGCGGTGTCGCCCGGGGAGACCCGGACGTTGGCGGTGAAGCCGCCGGTCCACTCGTTGGGCTGGTAGTCGATCCGGCAGCCCTGGGCCGCCGAGGCGGTGCCGGCGAGCACGGTGGTGACGGCCGCGGCCACCGTGGCGGTGGCGGCCACGACGGCGGTGATACGGGTACGGGAGATCCTCACAGGGGTCCTTCCGGCTGGCCGTCGGTGTGGACCGACGGCGCGGGAGCAGTGACGTCGCTCGCGCGTCGACGCGCCGTGTCGGCACGTGGACAACAGCCCGGCTCAGGCCAAACAGCCGCCCGGCAACTCGGCGGCACCCGGACCCAATGTAGTGATGGTTGCCTATGGAAACAAGTCCACCGTCGAGGTGCGCCGCTGGCCGATCAACCGGACGCTCCCGCTGATCTCGTCGACGGGTACGACGGCATCCACCAGAGCGCGCACGGCGAACTCGGTCGGTTGCTCTGAGCAGAGCACCGTCTTGCCCAGGGCATGCGCGTAGCCCACCTCGATGCAGACACTGACTCCGGTATAGCCACCACTCGCGATCACGTAGACCGCATCGGACCTGGCGACCTTGGCGAGGAACTCATGGGTCAGCCGGAACTTGTCCGCCTCCCCGACCACGACATGCTCCTCGTTGTAGTCGAATCGCGGGGTGTAGACGGTGAGTCCCGTCGCCTGCAACGCATCGATGGCGCGCTGTGCCAGATCGTAGAACTTCGAGCTGCTGCACACCGTCACCGAAGAGATCACGCTGCCCCCATCACCTGTCGTGAGTTGCCCACATTCTCCACTCTCCGCCGCCAGGTCAGGCGGCTTTGAAGACCGTGTCGAGGTGCCGCTGCAGGAACTCGGCGCGGGGTCGGTCACCGCGCCGTTCGGGCACACTGATCGCCGCCACCAACCGAACGGCCGTCTCGGGGATTGACGGTCCACGGCTCCCGAGACCCCCGGCCGGTCGACACGATCGGATCGACCGGCCGGGTGCAAACTCAGCGGCCAGCGGTGAGGCTGGCGCAGTCGGTCTCGTCGGGCAGCAACGGGCGGAAGGTGACCGCCCAGCGCTTCCCGCCGGAGGTCCACGGGGTCGCCGCATTGGCCTTGCCGGCGGTGGCGATCACCTGCTGTACGGCAGCGCCGGTGACGGTCACGCACCCCAGGTCGAGGCCCTCACCGAGGCTGGCCCCGGGCAGCACCGGGCCGGGCCACTCCATCCTGGGCTGCTTCGCCGTCTCGGGGGTGGCGACCCATGGCCCGGCCACCGCCGCGATGGCGGTCGGCTGGTACGGCTGCGTCGCCGCGTTCCCCGGGTCGGTCAGCTTGTCGGCGAAGGTCCGCAGTTTCTCCCGGGCGGCCTGCTGGGCGGGGGTCAGGCCGGCCTCGGGACCGGTCGCCTCGCCCAGGGCGTAGACCTCCAACTGCTCGCTGCCGACCGTCCCCCGGATGGTGAACCGGGTCGTGGTCACGTCGGTGATCGACGGGGTGCCCACGTCGACCGCGCTGCCCACCCCGGCGGCACGGGCCTGCTCGACCAGCTTCGCCACCTCGGCCGTGCTGATCGTACGGACCTGGATGTTGGGCAGCGCCGGCCCCGGATAACTGAGGACGGTCGGTCCCTGCGTGATCACCCGCCCGTCGGCGTAGACGCTGACCGCCGGCAGCCGGGTCACGTTCGTTTCGGGCCGCACGAAGCCACCCGTGTGGTCGATCCGCAGCACCGGCACGTTGGCGGGAAGAGAGGTCGGGGCCGCATCGGGCGCGACGCCCGCCCCGTCCTGCCCCGCACAGGCAGCAGTGAGCAGAAGCACCGGCACGACCGCCGCCCACACACCTCGAAAACTCGTCATACCCCCTTCGACGCACCCGATCCCCCCACGGCTCCCCCCACTTTCCCTGCCTCTTCACCCCGGCCGCCGCGCCCCATCCGCCGCGCCCCGGTGATCAAGAGGTTCGCGTCATCCCACGCCGTTGATCAAGAGGTTTGCGCCATCGGGGAGATCAAAGTTGACGCCAACCTCTTGATCACCGGGCAGATGGCAGCGCTCGGGGGCGGAATGGGGTAGGTGGACGGGTCAGGGTTCGCGCATCCAGAGCTTCGGGTCGTTGACGAAGACGCCTTTGCCCTGCTGCCGCCGAATGATCCGCAGCGCTTCCAGTCGGGCGTAGGACATCTGCACAGTGCCGTGGCTGACCTCGTACTTCTGGCGCAGCTCGGCGATCGAGGGCAGCTTGTCCCCCGCCTTCAGCCTCTTGGCTCTGACGTCGGCGATCACATCATCGGCGATGCGCCAGTAATCCGGCACTTCTCGCATGGCACTCCTCGCGTGGCAACCCGATTCGATCACACCGCGACGCACCTAACAAGCAGCGTTGACTTATCCAGCATGTCTAGATATGTTGAACGCCGAACCGCTCCTCGCGTGGCAACGAGAGAGGGGTTTCCTCCGGTCGGGGCGGGGGGGCGCCCGCCCCGACCCCGTCCGACTGCTCTGCTGTCGTACCGCCGAAGTGGGCTGCGAACGCCGAGCGGGCGGGTCGTCCGCCCACGGCGCGGACGACCCGCTTCCCAGCATCACCGGAACGACCTTCCTCTCTCCCAGCACCGGAAAGGACCCCCGTGGCCCAGGTGTATCGCGGTGGCCAGCCCTACGGGACCGGCCGCCCGGCCCTACTGACCCCCCACGAGGTACGCACCCGCGAGTTCCCGCCGCGCCGACGCGGGCTCGACCCCGCCGAGGTACGCCGGTTCCAGTCCCGGCTGGCCGACGAACTCGCCGGGCTCCACCAGCAGATCCGTGCCCTCGCCCAGGAGAACGACAGGCTCGGGCGGGCCCTCCGTGACTGGCAGACCCGACGGTCGGCGCACCCGTGCCGGCCCGGCAACGGCGGGCGTTGGTGAATGCCCGGCCCCGCCCCGGTGACCTGCTGATCGTCGACCGGGCCGCCTCGGTGCAGTTCGCCGGGGCACGCGCGCTGCGGTTGCGGGTGGTGTCGGTGTGCGACCGGCCGACCTACGACGGGTGGGTCTGGCTGACCGGTTACGTGCTCGACCGGCGCGGTGAGGCCACCGCCAGGCGGGAGGTCTTCGTCCGGCTCGCAGGCCTGCGCGCCGCCTCCGCCCCGTCCCCCTCGCAGGCGGCGCGACGCACCGGGGGTCGCTCCCGCCGCGTATCGGTCGGGTCGGGCAGGGCGCGGCAGTGAGTCGGGTCAGGTTCCCGGCGCGGGCTCGGGAACCTGCCGATCCGGCTGGGGTTGGCGGGCGCGCAGGAACGGGCCGAGGCCCGATCCGTCCTCGGTGGCAAGGAAGGCACCGCGCGCGGTCAGCAGCGTCTCGTCGGCGTGTGTCATGCAGCCCCACGCCGTGTCGCCCCACGAGTCGGCGAGCTTGACCTCGGCCGGTTCGGGGCAGGGCTCACCGCGCGGGCCGCCGATCTGGCAGCGGGCGGGTGCGCCGCCCCGCCGGCCGACCGCCTCGGCGGCCTCCCGGATCAGCGAGAACCGCGCCTCGCCGCCCGCCTGCGGGTCACGCTCCTGATGCGGTACGGCCTGCCGCTGCCCGAAGGCGATCACGTTGCCGTCGGGGTCGGTGACCCGGCACTCGCCACCGGGCGCGTGCTCCGGGTAGCCGGCCTTCTCGACCGGGTACCCGGCGGCGGTGAGCCGCTCGGCGGTCGCCGTCAGGTCGTCGACGTAGAGGTAGACGAGCAGCGGCAACTCGACGGTGACCAGGCGGGGGGTGACCGCCGCCAGGAGCAGCGTCAACTCCCCGCACCGCAGGTACGACCAGTGTGAGTCACCGTCGCCGCCGGCCCGGATCTCGGTGTAGCCGAAGTTCTCGTAGAACCGTCGGGCCGCGTCGGCATCCGCCACGTACAGCACCGGCACCTGCGCCCGCACACCACTTTGCACGGCGTCACTCTAGTCACCGCTGATCGCGGACTCACGTCTCGGAGTTCGGGTTTTTCCGCCTGCCGGATCGTCCCTGTTCACGGCCCTGCCGGCTGCCGGTCGGGACGCGCGGCCGGTCAGCCGGCCAGGGTGGCGTACCGGCCAGCGCGGGCCAGCAGCGTCTCGTGGGTGCCGGACTCGACGATCCGGCCGTGGTCGAGCACCGCGATCTGGTCGGCGTGGCGCACCGTGGAGAGCCGGTGCGCGATGGTGATCACCGTACGGCCCTCGGCGAGGGTGTCGAAGGCCCGCTGCACGGCCCGCTCGGTCTCGGTGTCCAGCGCGCTCGTCGCCTCGTCGAGCACCAGCACCCGGGGGTCGCGCAGCAGCGTACGGGCGATGGCCAGGCGCTGCTTCTCGCCGCCGGAGAAGCGGTGGCCCCGGGAACCGACGACCGTGTCGTACCCGTCGGGCAGGGCGGCGATCAGGTCGTGGATCTGCGCGGCGCGGGCGGCGTCCTCAAGCTGGGCGTCGGTGGCGTCGGGGCGCGCGTACCGCAGGTTTTCCCGGATGGTGGTGTGCAGCAGGTAGGTCTCCTGGCTGACCACGCCCACGACGGCGGCCAGGTCGGTCAGCCGCAGGTCGCGCAGGTCGACGCCGTCGATGGTGATCCGGCCGGCGTCGGGGTCGTGCAGTCGGCTGACCAGGGCGGCCAGGGTGCTCTTGCCGGAGCCGGTCTCGCCGACCAGGGCGAGGCTGCTGCCGGCCGGGACGTCGAGGTTGATGCCGGCGACGGCGGCGGTGTCGCTGCCCGGGTAGCTGAAGGTGACGTCCTCGACGCGCAGGTGCCCGCGCACCCGGGCCGGGTCGAGCGGCACCGGCCGGGCCGGGTCGTCCACCTCCACCGGCAGGTCGAGGTATTCGAAGATCCGGGCGAACAGCGCCAGCGAGGCGGTCAGGGTGACGCCCACGTTGAGCAACCCCATCAGCGGCCGGAACAGCCCACCCTGGAGGGCGGTGAAGGCGACCAGGGTGCCGATGCTGAGGGTGCCGGCGGTGCCGGGCAGCCCCGCACCGAGGTAGATCACCGCCGGGATGGCGGCGAAGATGATCGTCATGGTGGCCATCCGCCAGCGGCCGGCCAGCTCCGAGCGCAGCTCCAGGTCGACCAGCCGGGCCGAGCTGGCGGTGAACCGGTCGATCAGGGCGCCACCCGCGCCGAGGGTCTTGCTGAGCTGTACGCCGCTGATCGACAGCCCCTCCTCGATGGTGACGTTGAGGTCGGCCAGCTCCCGCTGGCGCTGGGCGGTGATCTCGCGGCGCATCGCGGCGACCCGGCGGGTCAGCCAGATGGCCGGCGGCAGCACCACCAGCGAGACCAGCGTGAGCCGCCAGGACAGCGCCACCATGGCGACCAGCGTGGCCACCACGGTGGTCAGATTGGACGCGATCGACGTGGCGGTGGAGGTGACCACCGTCTGCATGCCGCCGATGTCGTTGGTGATCCGCGACTGCACCTCACCGGTGCGGGTGCGGGTGAAGAACGCGATCGACTGCCGGTGCAGGTGGGCGAAGACGTCGGTGCGCAGCCGGTGCATCACCAGCTGCCCGACCCGGGTGGAGATCCAGGTCTGCGCCACACCCAGCACCGCGGTCACCGCCGCGACGGCGATCATGCCGGCGACCAGCCAGACCAGCAGGGTCAGGTCGCGCTCGGGCAGCGCCCGGTCGATCACCGCCCGCAGCAGGAACGGCGAGGCCATCGCGACCACCGACGACACCACGATGATCGCGGTGACCACGGCCAGTTGACCACGGTACGCGGTGAACAGCCGGCCGATGCGGCGCAGCGAGACGGCACGGGCCTGGGACTTCTCGGCGGCACTGACGGTCCGGGGGGCGCCGCCGCGGCCCTCCCGGTGGGTTGGCGTGGTGTCCAAGGGGGTCCTTCTTCCGTCCGGGGGATGTTTACTGAGGTTACCTCATCATGAGGGAACAACAGCGACTCCTGCTACCGTATTCCGGTGACCGGCGCGACATCCGACCCGCCAACCGATCCGGCCGCACGCTGTGCCGGGCCACCGACCGACCCGGCCGAGGAGAGCCTGGCCGAGCTGTTCTGGGCGGTGGCCCGGCAGCTGCGCCACCAGTCCCGACGTACCCTCGAACCCTGGGACGTCAACCCCGGACACGCCCGCGCCCTCTCGGTGCTCACCCGGCACGGCGCGATGCGCCTCAGCGCCCTCGCCGAGCACCTGCACATCGCACCCCGCTCCACCACCGAGGTCGTCGACGGCCTGGAGGAACGTGGGCTCGTCGCGCGCCGTCCCGACCCGGCCGACCGGCGGGCGACTCTGGTCGCGCCGACCGACGAGGGTACGCGGGTCGGCGCGGCCATCCGGACGGCCCGCAGCGCCGAGGCGGAGCGCTTCTTCGGCCACCTCTCCCCCACCGATCACGCCGACCTCATCCGCATCCTGCGCACCCTGCGCGACTGACTGCGCCCCTCGTCACCCGCTCCGCCCGACCCCGACTCAGCCCTGCCCAGCTCAGCCCGACCGACCCTGCCCGACTCACGCTTCGGCCGTTGCTCGGCCGGCAGCTCGACCGGGTTCCCCGCATGTCGGATGCTGGAGGAGGGCAGGCGATCCGGGAGCCCGCGGGCCAGGGAGTCGGGGCCGGTGCGCCGACTAGCGGCGGCGCGGGCTGGCCCGGCGACGCGCGAGTCATGGGCCGGCGCGCCGGTCACGTATCAGCCGCATCGCGGCGGGTGGCGAGGATGGCCCGCACCTCGTGACGTACCGCGTAGGGCTCGTGGACCAGGCGGTGGCGGGCGAAGCGCACCACCAGGATGCCGACGGTGGCGAGCAGCGCGTCCCGGCGCAGGTCGATCTCGCGATGGCGGGGGTCGCCGTGGGTCGTCGCGCCGTCGAGTTCGAAGTCGACGCGTTCCCGCTCGGCGTACACGTCGAGGTACATGGTGCGGCGGCCGACGACGATCCGGGCCTGCCGCCGGAACGTGGGCATCCCCGGGCCGGTGAAGACGTGGTCGTGTCCCCAGATCTCCAACGGGCTACGACATCCGGCGGTGAGCAGGGCCAGCAGGGTGCGCAACTGCGCCCGGCCGGTCAGCCTCGACACGGTGGTGAGCGCCGACCCGATCCGCGCCGGGGTGGTGAGCCGGTCGTTGACGGCCCTGATCACCGCAGCGGGGCGTTGCGGCGGGGGCAGCAGCGGCCAGGCGCCGACCAGAGCCCGCTCCAGGCGTACCACCGGCAGACCACGTCGGGTCACCACCCGGGGTGGGGCGAGGGAGAAGCCTTCCCGACGGTGGATCACCAGGTGGGGCCGGGGCCGGAGCCCGCAATCGGCGACCACGTCCAGGTGCACCGGCTCCCCCTCCGGCTGCCCGCGCACACCCCACACGTCGAGGGCGGTCAGACCACCCAACGCCGCCCGCCCCTGAGCCCAGGCGAGCGCCGCACGGACCCGATGGGCGGCGTCGAGCAGTGGGGGCGGCGGGCGGGAGAGCGGCGTCGACGTAGACACCGGGTAGGACGCGGCGGAGTTGGCCGGCGCGATCAGCGTGCGCGAGCACCCAGGGCGGAACCACCTGGACCGCCGCCCGTCGGGTCACCACACCGCCTCCCCGCTCGACCAGGGACCGCAACACCGGGTACATGCCCCGAGGCTGCCCCGCGCGCCCCCACCCCCTCAACGCGCCGCCCGCCACCTGTGGACACCGGCCGCCCTTGTGGACGACCACCCGCCTCGCAGGGAACTCTGCTATGGAGCCCCATGATCAGATTGCGATCTGTTGCACTCTCCCCGGCGT
>NZ_JBMDWU010000505.1:0-6536 GCF_048594385.1 Micromonospora sp.
GCCCGGGTCGACCGGCACGGCGGCGAGGTGTACGTCTACCGCCGCGCCGGCGCGGCCTGCCACGTCTGCGGCGGCCCGGTCAGCCGGGGCGAGCTGGCCGGCCGCAACCTCTACTGGTGCCCCACCTGCCAACGCTGACCCCGTCCGGCGGGCGGCTACGGGCCGTCGACGAGCCAGCGGGCCACCTCGACCTGGTTGGTGAAGACCGTGTCGCCGTCCAGGCTCCACGCCAGGCAGTGCGCGATCGTCCAGCCGACCACCCGGTCCCGGTCGAGGCCGAGCGCAGCGGTGACCCGGTCCAGCCGACGCCGTACCGCCTCGGGGGAGTGCCCCAGCTCGACCCCGCGCACGATCGGCACCACCGCGAACTCCCGCTCGCCCAGCAGCGGCTTCGGGTCGATCACCAGCCACGGCTCCCGGGTGGCCCGCAGCACGTTGCCGGCGTGCAGGTCCTGGTTGACCAGCACCTGCTCGCCCTGGGTGTCGACCAGCCGGTCGAGCTGGTCGAGCGCCGCGTCGACCAGCCGCCGCCCGTACGGCCGGCCGGCCCGGTCCCACCGCTCGGGTAACCGGTGCCGCCAACCCGTCGCCTCCTCGGCGAGCGGGATGAACGGCCCGGCCGGTCGCCGCCACAGCCGGGGCAGCAGGCCGGCCACCACGTCCACCGCCTCGTCGGCGGGCAACTCGTGCAGCGGTGAGCCGGGCCGGCACCGCTCCACCAGCAGCGCCCGCCGCTGCGGGTCGTGGGCGATCAGCCGGACCGCCGCCTCGCCGTCCCAGTGCGCCAACGCGTCCGCCTCGTGCCGGCTGTCCGGGGCCGGGTACTGCAACTTCAACACCGCCGGGGTGCCGTCGGGCAGGTCGGCGGGCATCGCCAGCGAGGCGAACGCGTACGGGAAGGGCGGCCCGAGCCGCAGCGACCACTGCTGCGCGCACTCGTCCCGCCACCGGGCCAGCGTGGCCAGCCACTCCCGCCCCTCCGGCGTCTGCCGCACCCACGACAACCCCGCCGGAATCTCCATCGGCCCATTGTGCGGATCGGGGAGAGTCGTTGTCGCCCCGGCGACAACAACTCTCCACAATGCGCGCCGCGCCGCGTGACGGGGGCGGGGTGGTCGGCGTGGGTGCGGTAGGTGGGGGGCTTCAGCGGTCGAGGGCGTCGACGGCCTTGCGGGCGGCGATCAGCACCGGGTCCCAGACCGGCGCGTACGGCGGGGCGTAGCCGAGGTCGAGGGCGGTCATCTCGTCCACCGTCATCTCGTTCCACAGCGCCACGGCCAGCGCGTCGATCCGCTTCGCCGCCTCGGAACGGCCGACGATCTGCGCGCCGAGCAGCCGACCGGTGGGCCGTTCGGCGATCAGCTTGACCGTCATCGCCTGGGCCCCCGGGTAGTAGCCAGCCCGGTTCGTCGACTCGGCGATCACCGAGACGAACTCGAACCCGGCCGCCGTGGCGTCCCGCTCCCGCAGCCCGGTACGCCCCACCTCCAGGTCGCACACCTTCGTCACGGCGGTGCCGATCACCCCGGGGAAGGTGGCGTACCCGCCGCCGATGTTGATCCCGGCGACCCGGCCCTGCTTGTTGGCGTGGGTGCCGAGCGGGATGTGCACCGACATGCCGGTGACCCGGTGCAGGGTCTCCACGCAGTCGCCGGCCGCCCAGACGCCGGGCACCCCGGGCACCCGCATCCGGCGGTCGACGCGGACCCCGCCGGTCTGGCCGAGCGGGAGGCCGGCGGCGGCGGCGAGCGCGGTGTTGGGGCGTACGCCCAGGCCGAGGACCACGACGTCGGCCGGCACCGGCCCGGCGGAGGTGACCACCGCGGACACCCGGCCGTCGCGCTGCTCGACCCCGCTGACCGTGACACCGGTACGGATCTCGACGCCCAGCCCGCGCATCGCCTCGGCGACCAGGCCGGCCATGTCCTCGTCGACGGTGGCCATCGGCTGCTCGCCCCGCTCGACCAGGGTGACGGCGAGCCCGCGCTGGATCAGCGCCTCGGCCATCTCCACCCCGATGTAGCCGCCGCCGACCACCACCGCCCGGGTCGGCGTCGGGTCGGCGTCCAGCCAGGCCCGCAGCGCCGCCGCGTCGTCCAGGGTCTGGATGCCGAAGATGCCGTCGACGTCCTCGTCGGCCCAGTCGGGCTGGTTGGGCACCGAACCGGTGGCGTACACCAGGGTGTCGAAGCGTTCGCGGACCTCGCCGCCGTCGTCGAGCCGGCGGGCGGTGACCTCGCGGCGGTCGAGGTCGATTCCGGTGACCTCGGTACGCAGCCGCACGTCGATGGCGAAGTCGTCCCGGAAGGTGGCCGGGTCACGGGCGATCAACGCGTCCCGGTCCTGCACCAGACCGCTGATCCAGTACGGGATGCCGCACGCCGAGTACGACGTGAAGTGTCCCCGCTCGAACGCCACGATCTCCAGGTCGTCGACGCCCCGGCGGCGACGGGCCTGGGACGCCGCCGCCATGCCGGCGGCGTCCCCACCGACCACGACCAGCCGCTCTGTCACGACGCCCAGTCTTCCACGCACGCCTCGCCCCCGGGCCGGTCAGCCACGGGTCTGCCGGGCGACCTCGGCGACCACGTCCTCCAGCCGGCCCGAGCGGGCGAACACGGCCCGCTGCCGGGCCGCCCCGGTGCCGTGCCGGCGCAGCGTGGCCAGCAGCTCGGTCACCTCGGCCAGGTCGTCGTGCGCCGTAAGCGCCGGGCGGACCCGCTCGACCAGCCGGTCGACCAGTTCCCAGGCCGGGCACAACTCGCCGTTGGTCAGGTCGACGCCGTCGCCCTCCAACCCGTCGTGGGCGGCCCGCCAGTGCGCGGCCACCAGCAGGTGGTGGTCGGTGTTCACCGGCGGACGGCCCGCCGCCACGTCGTCCATGGCGGTGGCGACCAGCGCCCGCACCAGCCCCGCCACCAGCACCGCGTCGTCCACCGACGGGCAGACGTCACCGATGCGGACCTCCACCGTCGGGTACTTCGCCGACAGCCGGGCGTACCAGTAGAGCATCCCCTCGTCGAGCATCACCCCGCTGGCGATCAACTGCCTGATCAGCCGCTCGTAGTGCTCGTACGACTCCAGGTAGGGGGTGGGCGCGACCGACGGCCAGCGTTCCCACTCGACGGAACGCCAGCTCGCGTACCCGGTGTCGACCCCCTCGGAGAAGGGCGAGTTGGTGGTCATCGCGTGCAGCACCGGCAGCCACGGCCGGATGTGGTTGAGCACCTGCACCCCGGTGTCCGGGTCGGGCACGCCCACGTGCACGTGCATGCCGTTGTTGCCGGGGCCGGGCACCAGCAGCCGGAACCGTTCGATCATCCGGTCGATGCGGGGCTTGTCCACCACCGGCGGGACCGGTCCCGCCACCGGGCCGGTGCCGATGGCCAGCACCCGGACGCCGGCCCGCTCGGCGGCGTCGGCCAGCGCGCCGCGCAGCACGCCCAGCGAGTGCCGGATCGAGCCCAGGTCCAACCCCGGCGGGCTGCCGATCTCGATCTGGCTGGTCTGGAACTCCCGCTCCACCTGCCCGCGCAGCTCGGCCGGCACCTGCTCCATGACCAGGTCGACGGCGGGCACCGCGGCACCGGTGTGCGGATCGACCAGGAGGAACTCCTCCTCCACGCCCACCGTGAGCCGGTCGGGCCCGGTCCGCTCCGGGGCCATCGCCCCGGCCGCCACCCCACTGGTCATCGCCATCACCGTCCGTCCCGTCCCGCCGCGGCGGGTCCGCCGCGGTGCTGCCCGCCCATTACCCGCGGTGTCCGGCGGAGAAAACGCGACACGGCGCGTCGTCGCGCCGGATGCTTACCATGACCCGGTCCCGCCGACCGGTGCCGTGCCGCACCCCCGCCCCGACCTGGAGCGGGCCGGGGCGGGAACGTGAGGGAGGTCAGGTGACCCCGACGACGGTGCCCCAGTCGGCGCCCCCGGCCCCGGCGCGGCGGCCCGGCCACCCGCCCCGGCCGGCCGGGCGCGACTGGCGGCGGCAGGTGCCCCGGACGTTCGCGGCGCTGCTGTGGTTCATCGCCGCGATCTGCGCGCTGGCGGCGGTCAGCAGCGCGGCCAACGCCGAGTTCCAGCCGATCCGGACCACCATCGACACGCTGCTGGTGCCGGCCCCGGCCAACCTGGCGTACGCGGTGTTCCTCGGCACCCTCGCCGCGGCGGTGCTGCGCCACAAGCGGCTGGCGTACTGGGTGCTTGTCGTCTACTTCATCCTCAGCCTGGTCGTCGGCGTGCTGACCGGCCTGCTGCTGGTGACCGTCGGCGCGGACCAGCTCACCGACGACGCCGGCCGGCGGCTGTTCACCCTCGTCGAGACCGTCGGCGTCTGGGTGGGCATCGGCTTCGCCGTCGCCGCGCTCGCCCTGCTGCGAGCCGCCCGGCGGGAGTTCTACGCCCGGGTCCGCAGCGGCAGCACCCGGCGTGCCCTCGGGGTGTTCTTCGGCCTCGCCGCGGCGGCCGTCGGGCTGGGCTACCTGCTGCTCACCGCCGTGCCCGGCAGCCTGCACAGCTGGCTGGACCGCATCGGGTACGCCATCGAGAAGGTCTTCGGCGGCGCGATCACCCTGGACGTCACCCGGCAGGGCCAGGCCCCCGGCTGGGTCAACCTGCTGCTCGGCGGGATGGGTGCGGTCGCCTTCCTGGCCGGCCTGTTCACCCTGCTGCGCTCGCAGCGCGCCGCCGCCGTGCTGCACCCCGACGAGGAGCAGCGGATCCGGGAACTGCTGGCCCGCTACGGCGACCGGGACTCGCTCGGCTACTTCGCCACCCGGCGGGACAAGGCGGCGGTCTTCTCGGCCAGCGGGAAGGCGGCGCTGACCTACCGGGTGGTCAACGGGGTGAGCCTGGCCAGCGGCGACCCGGTCGGCGACCCGGAGGCGTGGGGTCCGGCGATCACCGCCTGGCTGGACCAGGCCCGCGAGTACGCCTGGACCCCGGCGGTGATGGGGGCCAGCGAGGCCGGCGCGCGCGCCTACCACCGGCACGGGCTGAAGGTGCTGCAACTGGGTGACGAGGCGATCCTGCTGGCCCGGGAGTTCGACCTGGGCGGGCGGGACATGCGCCCGGTCCGGCAGGCGGTGCACCGGGTCGAGCGGGCCGGCTACACCGCCGCCGTACGCCGGCACGCCGACATCCCGCCGGCCGAGTTGGCCGACCTCGCCGCCCTGGCCACCCGCTGGCGGGACACCGAGCACGAGCGTGGCTTCTCGATGGCGCTGGGCCGCCTCGGCGACCCGGCCGACGGTGACTGCGTGCTGGTCGAGGCCCGCGACGGCGACGGCCGGGTACGGGCGCTGCTGTCGTTGAGCCCGTGGGGCGGCAGCGGGCTGTCGCTGGACCTGATGCGTCGGGACCGCACCGCCGAGAACGGGGTCACCGAGTTCATGGTGGCCGCGCTGCTCGGTGCCGCCCTCCGGCTGGGCGTCGAGCGGGTGTCGCTGAACTTCGCCGTGTTCCGGTCGGTGTTCGAGCAGGGCGCCCGGATCGGCGCCGGCCCGGTGATCCGGCTGTGGCGGCGTACGCTGCTGTTCTTCTCCCGCTGGTGGCAGTTGGAGTCGCTGTACCTGTCCAACGCCAAGTACCAGCCGCACTGGACGCCCCGCTACCTGTGCTTCGGCGAGCGGCGGGAACTGGCCCGGGTCGGGTTGGCCGCCGCCGTCGCGGAGGGCTTCGTCGCGTTGCCCGGCGGCCGTCCGTCCCCGCTGTACGGTGCGCCGCCGGCCGGTGGCGCGGTGGGGTTCGTGCCGCCGGACGCGGCCACGGTGCACGCGGTCAGCCCCGAACCGGCGCACGGGCAGCAGCCCGAGCAGGTGCGGGTCCGGCGGGCGAAGCTGGACCGGCTGCGGGCGCAGGGCGTCGATCCGTACCCGGTGGGGTGGCCGCGTACCGACGGGTGTGCGGCGGTGCGGGCGCGGCACGCCGGGCTGGCCCCGGACACCGGCACCGGGGAGACCGTCTCGGTGGCCGGGCGGGTGCTGCTGGTCCGCGACCACGGCCGGGTCTGCTTCGTCACCGTCCGCGACGGCGGCGGCGACCTGCAACTGGTGCTGGAGAAGGAGCTGGACCGGTGGCGGGCCACCGTCGACATCGGCGACCACGTCGGCGCTACCGGCGAGGTGTACGCCACCCGGCGCGGCGAGGTGTCGGTCCGGGTGGCCGACTGGCGGCTCACCGCCAAGTGCCTGCGTCCGCTGCCGGACAAGCACCACGGCCTGGCCGACCCGGAGGCGCGGGTGCGCCGCCGCTACCTGGACCTGGCGACCAGCCCACAGGCCCGGGACCTGCTGCGGGCCCGCAGCGCCACCCTCACCAGCCTGCGCCGGACCCTGGTGGACCGGGACTTCCTGGAGGTGGAGACGCCGATCCTGCAACGCGTGCACGGCGGGGCGAACGCCCGCCCGTTCGTCACCCACAGCAACGCCTACGACCTGCGGTTGACCCTGCGGATCGCCCCCGAGCTGTACCTCAAGCGGCTCGCCGTGGGCGGTGTCGAGCGGGTGTACGAGCTGGGCCGGGTGTTCCGCAACGAG
>NZ_JBMDWU010000506.1:0-1941 GCF_048594385.1 Micromonospora sp.
GGTGTCCCGGCTGGTCGCCCCCACCCCCTGGTACGCCGACCGGGGCGACGCGGCGTGGAGCATCGGCGGGGTGCTCGACGCCGGCCGCCCGGTCAACCGGGAGCAGCTAAGCGCCCGGCTCGCCGAGGTGGGACTGACCACCGACGCCGGCTACGCCGCGTACCCCGGTCCGGGTGCCCCGACGGCCCTGGTCGCCACCGACGCGCTGGAGCAGCGGCCCACCTCGGGGCTGCTCGACGCGGTGCTGCACGGTGCCTGCGCCGGTGGGTTCGCCGCCGGCCCGGTGCTCCAGGACCCGGCCCGGCTGGCGGTCGACGCACTGCACGCCGGGCTCGCTGCGGCGCTGGCCCCCGGCTGGCTGACGCTGGCCCGCCGCGCCGGCCCCGCCGCGCCCGTCGCCCCGGCGCTGCCGGTGCTGCTGGTGCAGACCGGGCCGCCCGGGGTGGGGGTGGTCGAGGTGACCGACCGGACGGACGGCTGGCACTGGGCGGTCACCGGCGGCGGGGTCGACCGGACCCGACCGGCGCCCTTCGCCAGCCGGGAAGCCGCCCACCGGGACCCGAACGCGCTCACCGGCCCGGTGCCGCCGGGACGGCTGCTGCGCACCGTGCTGCTCGACGGCTGCCTGCGCCGCGACCTGGACGCCCTGCGCCGGCTGCTGGGCGGCTACGCGGGGTGGCTGGCCGGGCAGGCCGACCCGGACGGCCGGCTCACCGGGGCGGTCGCGCTCGCCGACCCGGACACCGTGGTCGTCGACGGGGACACCTTCGCGGTGCTCGACCCGAGCTGGCAGGCCAGCGAGCCGCTGACCCTCGAGGTGACGCTGGCCCGGGGGCTGTGGCGGTTCGCGGTCACCCTGCTCACCGGCGGCTACGCCCACCCGTGGCCGTCCACCCTGGACGTCGCCGGGTTGACCGTGGTCCTCGGCGGCGTCGCCGGGCACGACCTGGACCGGGCCACCGTCGACGCGGCCGTGGAGACCGAGGCGGCGGTCGCCGCCGCCCTGCGCGGCCTCGACGCCGACCGGCGGGGGACGCTCGCCACCGAACTGCGGGCGGTCACCCCCACCGACCCGCCCGCCGGGCCGCGCAGCTACCAGCAGATGCGCGAGGCATGGGTACGCCAGCGGGAGGAGCTGACCCGGCTCGCCGCCCTGCTGAAGTGGACCGAGGAGCTGCTCACCTCGCGGGAGCGGGCGCTACGTCGCGCCGACGCCACGATCAACCTGCTCAGTGGCTCGCTCAGCTACCGGGTGGGCCGGCTGGCCATCACCCCGGCCCGGCTGGCCAAGCGGGGTGCCCGGGCGGCCAAGCGGCGGGCCCGCGAGGCGCTCGGCCCCAAGCCGCAGGAGGAGCAGCAGTGACCGCCCCGGCCACCCCGCCGTCATGCCGGCCCGGCGGCGTCGGCACCCCGGCGGCGGGCCGGGCCGGCCACACCGACCCCGTCGGACCCGACGCGGTCGCACAGGTCGGCTCCGACCCGCGGATCGTCGGGATCGTGCAGGCCCGGATGGGTTCGTCGCGGCTACCCGGCAAGGTGCTGCGCCCGCTGGCCGGGCGCAGCGTGCTCGGCCGGGTGGTCCGGGCCGCCCGGGACAGCGGGGTCCTCGCCGACCTGGTGGTCGCCACCAGCGTCGACCCCGTCGACGACGCGGTGGTCGCCGAGTGCGCGCGGCTCGACGTGCCCGTGCACCGCGGGCCGGTGGACGACGTGCTGAGCCGGTTCGTCGGCGCGCTCGACGCCCACCCCGGCGACGCCGTCATGCGGTTCACCGCCGACTGCCCGCTGCTGGACCCGGAGATCGTCACCCTGGTGGCGTCGGTCTACCGGGCCGTCCCCGTGCTCGACTACGCCAGCACCTCGATCGCCCGTACCCTGCCCCGGGGGTTGGACGTGGAGATCATCCGGGCGGACGCGCTGCGCACCCTGGACCGGCTCGCC
>NZ_JBMDWU010000507.1:0-8157 GCF_048594385.1 Micromonospora sp.
CCGGCGCCACCCCCGGACGACGGGTGGTGACCCGCGGCGCCCGGCGGGTCACCCTTTAACCGCGGTGACCCGCTGGGTGGCCGGGCCGGCCGGACCGGCCGGCCCACCCCCGCGGGCAGCCCTTGAGGTCGGGCCCGGCGAGGGCGTGTGCACGCTCGGGCTTATGACACACAGGCATAAATATGACGGACAGGCATACCTCTACCGCCTGCATCACGGTCCGCCGCGCCCGCGACCCGGCGTGACGACCCGTCGCGGGACAGGCACCGTCGCGATCCCGACGCCGCCGCATCGGGCCACTGCAGGGGCCGGCCCGGGCACCGGAAACCGGTACCAGGCCGAACACCGCGCGCGCCCGACCCAGGGCCGGGCCGCGAAGCGCCGCCGTGGTCAGAGTGCCACGATCGCCGCCGTCTCCGCCGGCAACTCCACCCGGTCGCGCATCACGGTGACGCCCTCCCCGGTGGTGAGCAGCACCCGACGGGCCACCCCGGGCAGGGTGACCCGCTGCGGCCGGCCGGCGAGGTTCGCCACCACCAGGCACCCGCCCCGGCGTACCACCAGGAACTGGTCGCCGTGGCGTACCTCCATCCGGTGCAGGCGGGGGTCGGACAGGTCGGCCCGGCTCTTGCGCAGCGCGATCAGCCGCCGGTAGAACTCGTACATCTCGCGGTGTTCGGGTTTGTCCAGCTCGGCCCAGTCGAGCCGGGAGCGTAGGAAGGTCTGCGGGTCCTGCGGGTCGGGCACCTCGCCGGGCGGCCAGCCGTGCGCGGCGAACTCCCGCCGCCGGCCGGTGGCCACCGCCGCCGCCAGCTCCGGCTCCGGGTGACTGGTGAAGAACTGCCACGGGGTGCTGGCCGCCCACTCCTCTCCCATGAACAGCATCGGGGTGAACGGCGCGGTCAGCAGCAGCATCGCCCCGACCCGCAGCAGCGCGGGCGACAACCCGGCGGAGATCCGGTCGCCGGTGGCGCGGTTGCCGACCTGGTCGTGGTTCTGCAGGTACGCCACGAACCGGTGCCCGGGGACGGTGTGCCGGTCCACCGGGCGGCCGTGGGTGCGGTTACGGAAGCTGGACCAGGTGCCGGCGTGGAAGAACGCCCCGGTCAGCACGTCGGTCAGGCACTCCAGCGAGCCGAAGTCGCCGTAGTAGCCCTGCCGTTCCCCGGTGAGCAGGGTGTGCAGGGCGTGGTGGGCGTCGTCGTTCCACTGCGCGTGCAGGCCGTAACCGCCGGCCTCCCGGGCGGGGATCAGCCGGGGGTCTTTGCGGTCGGACTCGGCGATCAGCGACAGCGGCCGG
Source organism: Micromonospora sp. (assembly GCF_048594385.1). Lineage (NCBI taxonomy): Bacteria > Bacillati > Actinomycetota > Actinomycetes > Micromonosporales > Micromonosporaceae > Micromonospora > Micromonospora sp. The sequence continues at coordinate 1,301 of NZ_JBMDWU010000507.1, forward strand.
CCCAGGTGGGTGGCGAGCGACTCCACCTCGACCGCCACCTGTTCCAGCACGTGGGTGGCCCGGGAGTCGGGCATCGCGTGCACGGCGTCGAGCCGCAGGCCGTCGACGTGGTAGTCGCGCAGCCACATCAGCACCGAGTCGATGATGTAGCGACGTACCCCGTCGGAGTGCGGGCCGTCCAGGTTGACCGTGCGACCCCACGGGTTGCTCTGCTCGCTCAGATAGGGCGCGAAGCTCGGCGCGTAGGCCCCGGAGGGCCCGAAATGGTTGTAGACGACGTCGAGGATCACCCCCAGCCCTTTGGCGTGGGCGGCGTCCACCAGCCGTTTCAGCCCGTCCGGCCCGCCGTAGGGTTCGTGCGGGGCGAACCAGCAGACCCCGTCGTAGCCCCAGTTGTGCTCGCCGTTGAACGCGTTGACCGGGAGCAGCTCGATCAGGTCGACGCCGAGGTCGACCAGGTGGTCGAGGCGGTCGATCGCCGCGTCGAAGGTGCCCTCCGGGGTGAACGTGCCGACGTGCAGCTCGTAGAGGATGCTGCCGGGCAGCTGCCGGCCCGTCCAGCCCTGGTCGGTCCAGGCGAAGGCGGCGTGGTCGTAGCGCCGGCTCGGCCCGTGCACCCCGGCGGGCTGCCACGCCGAGCGCGGGTCGGGCAGCGGGGTGTCCTCGTCGTCGAGCAGGAACGCGTAGTCGGTGCCGGGGCCGGCGTCGGGCACCTCGACCCGCCACCAGCCGTCCGGCCCGGTCCGCATGTCGTGGTCGGCGACGCCGGGCAGGCGCAGCCGGAGCCGGGCGACGTCGGGCGCCCAGACGGTGAACTCGGTCATGCGGCAGCCTCCACGGGGTCGGTGGGAGCCAGCAGGGCGGTGGGCGCGAGCAGAGCCACCGGATAGGTGTTCAGCAGATCATGAAGGAGCAGCTCAGACCCACTGTAGACCTGTCCGGTGAACACGTCGGTAACACTGTTGCCGGGCATCGACAGGTGGGTGTCGCGCCAGCCGCCGTCGCGGGCCAGCCCCACCGGAAGCCGGGTGGCCACCGCGATCACACCACCCCGGTCGAAGGCGACCACGTGCGCGGCGGCGGGCCCGTGCGCGGCCACCGGCCGGTAGCCGGCGAACAGCTCCGGGTGGTCGCGGCGCAGCCGCAGCGTGCGGGAGACCACCAGCAGCTTGGCCGCGCCGTCGGCGGCCACCGCCGGCTGCCAGCCGGCGTCGAGCCGGGCCAGCAGCTCCCGGCGTACGGCGAAGTCGACCGGGCGGCGGTTGTCCGGGTCGACCAGCGAGTTCTCCCACAGTTCGGTGCCCTGGTAGGTGTCGGGCACCCCGGGCATGGCGAGCTGCACCAGCTTCTGCCCGAGCGCGTTGGACCAGCCGGCGGGGGTGATCCGATCGGCGAACCCGGTGATCTCGGCGTGCAGTTGCGGGTCGTCGTACATCCGGTCGACCAGGGCGTGCAGGTCGCGTTCGAAGGTCGGGTCGGGGTCGGCCCAGCTCGTCGCGACCGACGCCTCCCGGGCCGCCTTCTCCACGTACGCGTGCAGCCGCTCCCGGTCGATCGGCCAGGCGCCCACGGCCGTCTGCCACACCAGGTGGGCGAAGGCCGGGTCGGACAGCGGCGCACGGGCCGTCCAGTCGCCGACCTGCTCCGCCCACCGGGCCGGCAGCTCGGCGAGCACGGCGAGCCGGGCCCGGACGTCCTCACCGCGCTTGGTGTCGTGGGTCGACAGCGTGGTCATGCTGGCCGGCCAACGGACCTGCCGGGCGGCGGCGAACCGGTGGAACTCCGCCGGCGGCACCCCGAAGTGGGCGGGTGAGCCGCCGACCTCGTTCAGCGCGACGAACCGGCTCCACCGGTAGTAGGCGGTGTCCTCCACCCCCTTGGCCATCACCGCGCCGGTGAGCTGCGGGAATCGGGCGGCCAGCTCGTGCTCGGGGCGACGCAGCAGCGCGGTCACCGCGTCGAGGGTGGCGGTGAGGTCGGGCCGGCGGCGGCCCGCCTCGGCGCGGGCGGCGGCCAGGTGCCGGGCCCCGTGCGGCGGGTAACCCCGGTAGACCGGGAAGCAGGCGGCCAGCTCCGCCAGGGCCGCCCGGGTGGCGTCCCGGTCGAGTTCGGGGGCGAGGGCGGCGAGCCGGCCCAGCTCGGCGGCGAGCAGCCGGGTGGCGGCCGCCAGCTTGGTGGCGTGGGTGAGGTCCTGCCACGAGGTGTGCCGGCCGGTGAGCCGGGCGTCGAGGGCGGTGAAGTCGCCCTCGGCCCGCCCGTCGACGAACAGCCCGCAGACCGCGGCCAGGGCGTCGTAGCCGGTGGTGCCGTCGACCGGCCAGTCCGGCAGCTCCTCGCCGTACTCCAGGATCTTCTCCACCACCAGCCAGGCATCCGGGGCGGCGGCGCGCAACCGGGCCAGGTAGCCGGCCGGGTCGCGCAGGCCGTCGGGGTGGTCGACCCGGATGCCGTCGACCTCACCGGCGGCCACCCAGCGCAGCACCTCGGCGTGGGTGGCGTCGAAGACCGCCGGGTCCTCCACCCGCAGCCCGGCCAGGTCGGACACGGCGAAGAACCGGCGGTACGTCAGCTCGGTGTCGCCGCGCCGCCAGGAGACCAGCTCGTAGTGCTGCCGGTCGTGCACCTCGCGGGGGCTGCCGTCGGCGGTGCCGTCGGCGACCGGGAACCGGTGCTCGTGGTAGCGCAGCTCCCCGTCGACCAGCTTGAGGTCGTCGACGGCGTCGGGGGTGTCGGCGAGCACCGGCAGCAGCAGCCGGCCCCGCTCCCAGTCGATGTCGAACCAGTCGGCGTACGCCGACGCCCGGCCCCGGCGCAGCACGTCCCACCAGGCCGGGTTCGCCGCCGGTTGGGCGACCCCGGCGTGGTTGGGCACGATGTCGACGACCAGGCCCAGCCCGGCCGCCCGCAACGCCCGGACCAGCCGCTGCCGGCCGGCCTCCCCGCCCAGTTCCGGGTTGGCCGCGCGGTGGTCGACCACGTCGTAGCCGTGCGCGGAGCCGGGGGCGGCGGTGAGCAGCGGCGCGGTGTAGAGGTGGGTGACGCCCAGGTCGGCGAGCCAGTCGGCCAGCCCGGCGGTGGTGTCGAGGTCGAACCCGGGTCGGACCTGGACGCGGTAGGTCGACCCGATCGTCGTCGTCGAGTCGGGTCGGGGCTGTGCGGGCATGTCAGACCATCCTCTCCAGGACCACCAGGGAGCGGTCCGGCACGCAGACCGCGCCGCCCGCCTCGACCACCGTCGGCTTCTCCGGTTGCGGTTCCGCGGTGCTGATCACCAGCTCCCAACGTTGGCCGAACTCCTCGCCGGGCAGGGTGAAGTCCAGCGGCGCGTCGTGGGCGTTGAAGCAGAGCAGGAACGAGGAGTCGCGGTGCCGCTGACCGTACTGGCCGCGTTCGGGGATGCCGTCGCCGTTGACGAACAGGGCCACCGAGCGGCCGAAGTCGTTGCCCCAGTCCTCGCCGGTCATCTCCCGGCCGTCGGGGGTGTACCAGGCCAGGTCCGGCAGCCCCGCCTCGGCGGTGCGGCCCCCCACCGCCAGGCCGGTGAAGAACCGGCGGCGGCGGAACACCTGGTGCCGGTTGCGGAAGTCGGTGAGCCGTCGGACGAAGTCGAGCAGCTCGTCGTCGGCGTGCTCCCAGTCCACCCAGGCCAGCTCGCTGTCCTGGCAGTAGGCGTTGTTGTTGCCGCGTTGGGTGCGGCCCAGCTCGTCGCCGTGGCCAAGCATCGGCACGCCCTGGGAGAGCATCAGGGTGGCCAGGAAGTTGCGTCGTTGCCGGGCCCGCAGCGCGGTGACGCCGGGGTCGTCGGTCTCCCCCTCGACGCCGCAGTTCCACGACCGGTTGTGGCCCTCACCGTCGCGGTTCTCCTCCCCGTTGGCCTCGTTGTGCTTGTCGTTGTACGAGACCAGGTCGTTGAGGGTGAACCCGTCGTGGCAGGTGACGAAGTTGATGCTGTGGAAGGGGCGGCGGCCGTCGTCCTGGTAGAGGTCGGCCGAGCCGGAGATGCGGGAGGCGAACTCGGCCAGGGTGGCCGGCTCGCCGCGCCAGAAGTCCCGCACCGTGTCGCGGTACTTGCCGTTCCACTCCGTCCACAGGGGCGGGAAGTTGCCGACCTGGTAGCCGCCGGGGCCGACGTCCCACGGCTCGGCGATCAGCTTGACCTGGCTGACCACCGGGTCCTGCTGCACCACCTCGAAGAAGGTGGACAGCCGGTCGACCTCGTAGAACTCGCGGGCCAGGGTGGCGGCGAGGTCGAACCGGAAGCCGTCGACGTGCATCTCGGTCACCCAGTAGCGCAGCGAATCCATGATCAGCTGAAGGGAGTGCGGACTGCGGACGTTGAGGCTGTTGCCGGTGCCGGTGTAGTCGACGAAGTAGCGTCTGTCCTCTTCGGACAACCGGTAGTAGCTGGGGGCGTCGACGCCCTTGAAGCTCAGCGTGGGGCCCAGGTGGTTGCCCTCGGCGGTGTGGTTGTAGACCACGTCGAGGATGACCTCGATCCCGGCGGCGTGCAGCGCCTTGACCATGCCCCGGAACTCCTGCACCTGCTGGCCCAGGCGACCCAGCGCCGAGTAGCCGTGGTGCGGGGCGAAGAAACCGATGCTGTTGTAACCCCAGTAGTTGCGCAGGCCCAGGTCGGCCAGCCGGTGGTCGTGCACGAACTCGTGCACCGGCATCAGCTCGATCGCGGTCACCCCGAGCTGCCGGAAGTAGTCGATCATCACCGGGGAGGCGATCGCCGCGTAGGTGCCGCGCAGCTCCTCCGGGATGCCGGGGTGGCGCATGGTCAGCCCGCGCACGTGCGCCTCGTAGATCACCGAGTGGTGGTACGGGGTGCGCGGCGGCCGGTCGTTACCCCAGTCGAAGTACGGGTTCACCACCACCGACTTGGGCATGAACGGGGCCGAGTCGGTCTGCGACATCCGGTCCGGGTCGCCGCCCAGCTCGTAGTCGTAGACCGCCGGGTCCCAGCTGACCTCCCCGTCGACCGCCTTGGCGTACGGGTCGAGCAGCAGCTTGTGCGGGTTGCAGCGCAGTCCCTCGGCCGGGTTCCACGGCCCGTGCACCCGGAAGCCGTAGCGCTGACCGGGCTCGACGCCGGGGATGTAGGCGTGCCAGACGTAGGCGTCGACCTCGCGCAGCTCCACCCGCCGCTCGGTGCCGATGTCCCACTCGTCGAAGAGGCACAACTCGATCTTCTCGGCGACCTCCGAGAAGATCGCGAAGTTGGTGCCCATCCCGTCATAGGTGGCGCCCAGGGGGTAACGCTCACCCGGCCAGACCTGCATGTCGCTCCTTAGGCCCATGATCATGAGCACACCGGCCGGGTCGGGAGACCGCCGGTGCGCACGCCGCTAATGCCCCGCGGCCGGTCCGGCCAACCCACCCGTTCGGACGACGTCCGACATCCGCCCGTCCGAGGGGTCACGCACCGTCGGGTGTCGTCCGTCACGATAGGCCCTTTCGAGATGCGCCGGGCCGCCCGATGCCCTTTGCTAGACGCGACGCGCCCACGCGGGCACGTCACCACTCGGCCCTCGGCCACCCCACCACCGCCCCCCTCCCGCCGTCACCGCTGCCGGCGTGATCGCGTGCGCATGGACGGAGATTGATGTGACCACCCTGCGGGTCAGCGACCAGCTCGCGACCGCTGTGGACCGGACCTGCCGGCCCACCCCCACCTTCCGGCCCACGGTCCCCCAGCAGGGCGGCGGCTCCGGCGTGCCCCCGCGCACCCGGCGCATCCTGATGCTGTCCTGGGAGTATCCGCCGGTGCTGGTGGGCGGGCTCGGCCGGCACGTGCACGCCCTGTCGGTGGCGCTGGCCGCCGCCGGGCACGAGGTCACCGTGGTCACCCGGCACACCGACGGCGCACCGCTGGAGGAGTACGCCGACGGCGTGCGGATCGTCCGGGCGGCCGAGGACCCGGTGACCTTCCCGCTGGCCACCGACTCGCTGCTGGCCTGGACGATGGCGTTCAACCACACCCTGACCCGGGCCGCACTGCGGGCCACCGAGTCCGGCGCGTACGACGTGATCCACGCCCACGACTGGCTCGTCGCGCACACCGCCATGACGCTGCGCGCCCACCTGGACGTGCCGCTGGTCAGCACCATCCACGCCACCGAGGCCGGCCGGCACCAGGGCTGGCTGCCGGGCGAGATGAACCGCACCATCCACGGGGTGGAGCAGTGGCTGGCCGCCGAGTCCGGCCGGGTGATCGTCTGCTCCGGGTACATGCGCGACGAGGTCAACGCGCTGTTCGACGTGCCGATCGGCCGGGTCGACGTGGTGCCCAACGGGGTCGAGCCGCACCGGTGGAAGGTGCCGGCCTCGGCGGTCACCTCGGCCCGCGCCCGGTTCGCCGGGGACGGCCCGCTGGTCACCTTCGCCGGCCGGCTGGTCTACGAGAAGGGCGTCCAGCACCTGCTCGCCGGCCTGCCCCGGCTGCGCGAGCGGCACCCCGGACTGCGCGCCGTGATCGTCGGCGACGGGCCGTACAAGGCCCAACTGGAGGCCGAGGTGCACCGGCTCGGGCTGGGCGACACGGTCGCCATGCCCGGCTTCCTCGGCGGCACCGACCTGCCGGCCGTGATGGCCGCCTCGGACTGCTTCGCGGTGCCCAGCATCTACGAGCCGTTCGGGATGGTCGCCCTGGAGGGGGCGGCGGCCGGCGCGCCGCTCGCGGTCGCCGAGACCGGCGGGCTGGCCGAGATCGTCGAGCCGGGGGTGACCGGGGTGACCTTCGCCCCGGAGGACCCGGCCGACCTCACCGAGGCCGTGCACGCGGTGCTGTCCGACCGGGAGCGTGCCCGGGTGCTCGCCCGTCGGGCCCGCGCCATGGTCCACGAGCAGTACGG
>NZ_JBMDWU010000508.1:0-11007 GCF_048594385.1 Micromonospora sp.
ACCGGGCCGCCGCGCCGGCCACCGCCGGATACGGCAGGATCGGCGGCATGGATCTCGGACTCACCGATCGGGTGTACGTGTTGACCGGCGCGTCCCGGGGGCTCGGCTTCGCGACCGCACGGTGCCTGGTCGCCGACGGGGCGCGGGTGGTCCTGTCGGCCCGGACGCCGGAGCGGGTCGCCGGGGCGGTCGACCTGCTGGGTGGGCCCGGGCACGCCATCGGCCTCGTCGCCGACCTGGCCGACCCGAGCCTGCCCGAGCGGCTGGTGATCGCCGCCCGGGAACACTTCGGCCGGCTCGACGGGGCGCTCGTCTCGGTGGGTGGGCCACCTGCCGGCACCGCCGCCCAGGTCAGCGACGCGCAGTGGCGGGAGTCCTTCGAGACGGTCTTCCTGGGCACCGTGCGGACGGCCCGGACGGTGGCCGCCGCGCTCACCGAGGGGGGCGCGATCGGGCTGGTGCTGTCCACCTCGGCCCGTACCCCGATCACCGGTCTCGGCATCTCCAACGGGCTGCGGCCCGGCCTCGCCGGGGTGGCCAAGGACCTGGCCGACGAGCACGGCCCGCGCGGCGTACGGGTGCTGGGCCTGCTGCCCGGACGCTTCCTGACCGACCGCAACCGGGAACTGCTCGGCGACGACGAGACGGCCCGCGCCGCCGCGGAGGCCGGCATCCCGCTGCGCCGCATCGGCGATCCGGCCGAGTTCGGGCGGGTCGCCGCGTTCCTGCTCTCCCCCGCCGCCGGCTACGTCACCGGGGTCAGCGTGCCGGTCGACGGCGGCGCGCTGCGCAGCCTGTGACCCCGCGACGCCGCTCGGCCGGCCCTGCCGCCACCCCCGAGCCGGCCCGCACCACCTCCGGACCGGTGCGGGGGCCGGACCGGGCGGAACTGGCCGCGGCGGCGGACCGCACCATCCCGGACGTGATCGGCCCCGGGCTGACGGTGCTCTTCGTCGGGATCAACCCGGGCCTGTGGTCGGCGGCCACCGGTTGGCACTTCGCCCGGCCGGGCAACCGCTTCTGGCCGGCCCTGCACCGGGGCGGCTTCACCCCACGCCAACTGCACCCGAGCGAGCAGGACATGCTGCCCGGGTTCGGCCTGGGCATCACCAACATGGTGGCGCGGGCCAGCGCCCGGGCCGACGAGCTGACCCCGGCGGAACTGCTGGCGGGCGCGCGGACACTGACCGACAAGGTGACCCGCTACCGGCCGACCTGGGTGGCCGTGGTCGGGGTGACCGCCTACCGGATCGGGTTCGCCCGGCCCCGGGCCGGCTTCGGCCCGCAGCCGGAACCGCTGGCCGGCGCGCGGCTGTGGGTGCTGCCCAACCCGAGCGGCCTGAACGCCCACTTCACCCCGCAGACCCTGGGGGACGCCTTCGGCGAGCTGCGCGCCGCGGTGACCGGCCAGCCGCCCTCCCCCGCCGGCTGACCACCACCGTCCCCGCACTCACGGTAGGCCGCGTCGCGCGTTCACGATGTGTCGTGTAAATGCCGACATCAAGGCAATAAATTGCGAACGACGGGTCCCACTGCAATTGACGTATATTTATTTCGTGCGTGCTTTCGAGTTCACGTTGGTCTAACATTGGAACCGCAATCGGCTACACGCCGTTAACGCATTTCCCATCACGTCGGGAGCAGTTATGCCACAAGTCCGTTCTTCCCGCTTCGTCCGCCTGCTGGCTGCGGGCGCCGCCGGGGCCGCCGCGGTGGCCGTGTTGCCCGCGGTCAGCGCCCAGGCGGGCACCTCACCGTTCACCGTCTCGGTCAAGGGTGGCTACAACAACAGCCAGTCCCTCGGCACCGCCACCGGAACCATCACGGGTACGGGCAGCAACCAGGCAACCTACTCGGTGACGCTGTGCGGGCAGAGCACCTACCCGAGTTCCCAGGTGACCATCAAGGGCGGCACCGCCAGCGCCGCGCACACCGTCTACTACCAGAACTGCGAGACCTTCACCGGCGACCTCGTCTCCGCCTATGGATTCACCAACATCGAGGTCACGGTGTCCGGTTCCACCTTCTACCCGGGCAACCAGTACACGACGTACACGAAGGCCCGCACGATCTACTTCTGAGTTGTACGCGTGGCATGACGAAACGGGCACCGAATTGACGGCCATCGGCTCAACCAGCCGGTGACCCGCGCCCTCCGGCGCCCGGCGTGGGAATTGCGTCAGAATGGGGACCAGGTCGGGGCCGCTCCCCCCGGCCTGATCCCGTATCGCCGGCGACGACACGCCGCCGACCGGCGCCCACCACCCGGCGGTCCGCACGGACACCGCCGGCCGCCCCCTGACCGGGGACGTGTCAGTTGGCCACAGCCGGAGGTCGCGCCTCCTGGGCGACGTAGGTGCCCATGGGCACGGTGGTGACGATCGGCTCGGCCGGCTCGACGGCATCCGGGTACGGCGTGGGCGACTCGGCGACCGCGAACTGGGTGCGGTACAGCTCGGCGTAGAGCCCACCCACCGCGACCAGCTCGTCGTGCCGGCCCCGCTCGACGATCCGGCCGTCGTCGAGGACGAGGATCTGGTCGGCGTCGCGGACCGTGGAGAGCCGGTGCGCGATCACCAGCGCCGTCCGCCCGGTCAGCGCCACGGCCAGCGCACGCTGCACGGCCGCCTCGCTCTCCGAGTCGAGGTGGGCGGTGGCCTCGTCGAGGATCACGCTCGACGGGGCCTTGAGCAGCAGTCGGGCGATGGCGATGCGTTGTTTCTCCCCACCGGAGAAGCGGTAGCCGCGCTCACCGACGGTCGTGTCCAACCCGTCGGGCAGGGCGCGCACCAGATCGGCCACCTGGGCGCCGGCCAGCGCCGCCCAGATCTCGTCGTCGGTGGCGTCCGGCTTGGCGTACCGCAGGTTCTCGGCGATCGTCTCGTGGAACAGGTGGGAGTCCTGGGTGACCACGCCGATCTCGTCGCGCAGCGAGGCGAGGGTGGCGTCCCGGACGTCGACCCCACCGACCCGCACCTCGCCGTCGGTGACGTCGTAGATCCGGGAGATCAGCATGGACAGGGTCGACTTGCCGGCCCCCGACGGCCCGACCAGGGCCACCATCTGCCCCGGCTCGACCCGGAAGGACACCCCCTTGAGCACCGGCTCGCCGGCCGTCCGGTCGAGGGTGGCGACCTCCTCCAGCGACGCCAGCGAGACGTCGGCGGCGGCCGGGTAGCGGAACCGGACGTCGCGGAACTCGACCCGCCCGGCACCGGCGGGCACCGGCACCGCGTCGGGCTTCTCCTCGATGCCGGGGCGCAGGTCGAGCACCTCGAAGACCCGGTCGAACGAGACCAGCGCGCTCATCACGTCGACCCGGACGTTGGACAGCGCGGTCAGCGGACCGTAGAGGCGGGTGAGCAGCAGGGCGAGCGTGACCACGGTGCCGGCGCTGACCGCGCCGGTGACCGCCAGCCAGCCGCCGAGCCCGTAGGTGAGCGCCTGGGCCAGCGAGGCGACCAGCAGCATCGCCACGAAGAAGGTGCGTGAGTACATCGCCGACTGGATGCCGATGTCGCGGACCCGCTCGGCCCGCGCGGCGAACCGACCCGCCTCCACGCCGGGCGAGCCGAACAGCTTGACCAGCAGCGCCCCGGCCACCCCGAACCGCTCGGTCATGGTGGCGTTCATCTTGGCGTCGAGGTTGTACGACTCCCGGGTGATCTCGGCCAGCCGCCGGCCCACCCGCCGGGCGGGGATCACGAAGATCGGCAGCAGGATCAGCGAGAGCGTGGTGATCTGCCAGGAGAGGGTGAACATCACCCCCGCGGTGAGCACCAGCTGGATGACGTTGCTCACCACCCCGGACAGGGTGGAGGTGAACGCCCGCTGGGCACCCATCACGTCGTTGTTGAGCCGGCTGACCAGGGCCCCGGTCTGGGTGCGGGTGAAGAACTGCAACGGCATCCGCTGCACGTGGTCGTAGACCCTGGTGCGCAGGTCGAGGATGATGCCCTCGCCGATGCGGGCCGAGTACCAGCGTTGGACCAGGGAGAAGATCGCGTCGGCGACGGCCAGCCCGCCGATGACCAGGGCGAACCGCACGACCGTGGCACCGGCCTCCGGCCCGCCGCGGCTGATCGCGTTGATCACGTGCCCGGCGAGCACCGGGGTGGCCACCCCGATCACGGCGGCGATCACCACGGTCACCAGGAAGATGACGATGTCCCGCCGGTAGGGGTGGGCGAACGCCATGATCCGCTTGGCGGTGCCGCGCTTGAGGCGGTGGGCGGAGACCTCGTCGCCGTGGCGGATCGACCGGAGCATGCTCCAGCCGGCCATGTTGCCGCCCGTCATCGGGTTGGACATCGGTCACCTCCGTGTCGTGGCGGCACGCACCGTCGGGGTCGATTCTCCCCACGCCTACGACAACCTCGGCGGTAACCCGGCTCTTCCCGGGCAGTCCTTACCGACCGCCGGCCGGCTACTCGCCCCGGCCGGCCAGGTCACGCAGCCGGCGGGTCTGCGCCTCACGCTCGGCCCACTGCTGCTCGGTGTGGGAGCGGCCGGCGGCGCCGGCGAGCAGCGCCTTGATCTCCACCACCGCGTCCCGGTTGCCGGCGAGCAGGCCGGCGGTGAGGTCACCGACCGCCGCGTCCAGCTCGGCGTTCGGCACCACCAGGTTGGCCAGGCCGATCCGGTCGGCCTCTGCGGCGTCCATCCGCCGGCCGGTGGCGCACAGCTCCAGGGCGCGGGCGTAGCCGACCAGCTCGACCAGCCGCTTCGTGCCGGCCAGGTCGGGGACCAGACCGAGGGTGACCTCGGCCATCGACAGCTTGGCGTCCTCGGCGAGGACCCGCAGGTCGCAGGCGAGCGCGAGCTGGAAGCCCGCGCCGATGGCATGACCCTGTACGGCGGCCACCGAGATCACGTCGGGGCGGTGCAGCCAGGTGAAGCCCTGCTGGTAACCGGCGATCCGGTCGGCGCACTCCTGCTCGGGCAGGGTGGACAGCTCGGCGAAGGAACCCGGCCCCTGGGCACCGGCCACCGACAGGTCGAGGCCGGCGGAGAACGACCGCCCCTCGCCGCGTACCACCACGACGCGCACGTCGCCCGGCAGGTCCCGGGAGAAGTCGCTCATCGCGCGCCACATCGCCGGAGTCTGGGCGTTGAGCACGTCGGGCCGGCACAACGTGACCGTCGCGACCGGCCCGTCGCAGTGCAGTAGCACCCCGGTCGTCTCGGCGGTCACCGGACCGCCCGGGGCGTGCTGACGGACGACGCTGGTGGGCGGGTCACGCCTTCTTGCGACGCCGGGCGCCGCCGCGCTGCCGCAGCTGCACACCGGACTCGGTGAGCACACGGTGGATGAACCCGTAGGATCGCCCGGTCGAGGCGGCGAGCGCGCGGATGCTCTCCCCGCCGGTGTACCGCTTTACCAGGTCCTTGGCGAGCGTCTGACGCTCGGCTCCGACGATCCGGCGACCCTTCTCAGTGCTGGTGGCTGTGCCAGTGGCTGCCATGCTGATTCCTCACGTCCCAGACTGTGCGGTTCGATACGGTCCCACCTATTAGACCGTCTCGAACGATCATGCGCCAGATATCAACTCTTCGCCAACCGACACGCTATGCAGTGTCGTCAACCCGATAGAGTGACCCTGCACTCGGTCGACGGCTGCTAGCGCGCCCTGGCGGCCCTGGTCGGCGGCCCGTAGCCTGCCGGTCGTGACCGACCTGCTGGGCGACGTGAGCGGCGCGGCGGCCGTCTTCGCCGCCACCAACCTCGACGACATCGTGGTGCTGACCGTACTCTTCGTGGCCGCCCGCGGTACGGGACGACCCCGCCCGTGGCAGATCGTCACCGGTCAGTACCTGGGCATCGCCAGCCTCGTCGCGGCCGCCCTGGTGGTCGCCGCCGGCCTGCTGGTGGTGCCCGATCCGTGGACCGGCCTGCTCGGGCTGCTGCCGGTCGCGCTCGGGGTCCGGGCGCTGCTGGCCCGCACCGACGACGACTCGCCGCCGGCCGTGGTCGGCGGACTGCTCGGGGTCGCCGGGGTGACGGTCGCCAACGGCGCCGACAACATCGCCGTCTACGTCCCGGTGTTCCGCGCCCTCGACCCGGCCACCGGACTGGTCTACCTGCTGGTCTTCGCGCTCCTGGTCGCCGTCTGGTGCGGTGCCGCCGCGCTGCTCGGCGGGCACCCCCGGGTGGTCCACCTGGTCGGCCGGGCCGGGCACTGGCTGGTCCCGGTCGTCTTCGTCGCCATCGGCCTGGTGATCCTGGTCGGCTCGGGCGTCCTCGGCCGGCTGGCCGACCTCGCCCGCTGACCAACGCCCGGACCGACCACGGGCCGTTGGCCGGGCAGCCGACCCCGCCGGCCGTCGCGGGCGGGGTCGGGGCCGGATCAGGCCAGCTCGACCAGTTCCAGGAGGTCGTCGCTCCAGGCGTCCTCGTCGCCGTCGGGGAGCAGGATGGCCCGGTCGGGCTTGAGCGCGAGCACCGCGCCCGGGTCGTGGGTGACCAGCACGATCGCGCCGGGGTAGTTGGCGATGGCGTCGAGCACCTGCTCACGGCTGACCGGGTCGAGGTTGTTCGTCGGCTCGTCCAGCAACAGCACGTTCGCGCCGGAGCAGACCAGGGTCGACAGGGCGAGCCGGGTCTTCTCGCCACCGGAGAGCACCCCGGCGGGCTTGTTCACGTCCTCGCCGGAGAACAGGAAGGCACCGAGGATCTTGCGGAGGTCGGTGTCGGACTGCTCGATCGCCGCCGCCCGCATGTTCTCCAGCACCGTGCGTTCCACGTCCAGCGTCTCGTGCTCCTGGGCGTAGTAGCCCAGCCGCAGGCCGTGCCCGGCGTGCACCTCGCCGGTGTCCGGCGGGAGCAGGCCGCCGAGCATCCGCAGCAGCGTGGTCTTGCCGGCGCCGTTGAGCCCGAGGATCGCCACCCGGGAGCCACGGTCCACCGCGACGTTCACGTCGGTGAAGATCTCCAGCGAGCCGTACGACTTGGACAGGCCGGTCGCGGTCAGTGGGGTCTTGCCGCAGGGCGCGGGGTTGGGGAACCGGACCTTCGCCACCTTGTCGGAGACCCGTACCTCCTCCAGGCCGGAGATCAGCTTCTCGGCCCGGCGGGCCATGTTCTGCGCGGCGACGGTCTTGGTGGCCTTGGCCCGCATCTTGTCCGCCTGCGCCATCAGCGCGCCGGCCTTCTTCTCGGCGTTGGCCCGTTCCCGGCGGCGACGACGCTCGTCGGTCTCCCGCGCCGCCAGGTACGCCTTCCAGCCCAGGTTGTAGACGTCGACCACGGATCGGGTGGCGTCGAGGAACCAGACCTTGTTGACCACCGACTCCAGCAGCGAACCGTCGTGGGAGATCACGATCAGCCCACCCTTGTGGTTGGCGAGGAAGCCGCGCAGCCAGGTGATCGAGTCGGCGTCGAGGTGGTTGGTGGGCTCGTCGAGCAGCAGGATGCCGCCGCCGTTCTCCCCCGCGTCGCGGAACAGGATGCGGGCCAGTTCGATGCGGCGTCGCTGACCACCGGAGAGGGTGCCGATGGTCTGCGCGAGAGCCCGGTCGGGCAGCCCCAGGTTGGCGCAGATCCGGGCGGCCTCGGCCTCGGCGGCGTACCCGCCCAGCGAGGCGAACTGGTCCTCCAGCGCGCCGTAGCGGCGGACGAGCTTGTCGTCGACGCCGTCGGCGAGTTGCTGCTCGATCTCCTTCATCTGGGCCATCAGCACGTCCAGCCCCCGGGCGGAGAGCACCCTGTCCCGGCCGGTGACCTCCAGGTCGCCGGTACGCGGGTCCTGCGGCAGGTAGCCGATGGCGCTGCGCCTGTCGATCTGCCCGGCGTACGGCTGCCCCTCGCCGGCCAGTACCTTGAGGGTCGTGGTCTTACCGGCGCCGTTGCGACCGACCAGTCCGATCCGGTCACCGGGCTGCACCCGCAGGGTGGTGTCGGACAGGAGGATCCGGGAGCCGGCGCGCAGTTCCAGGCCGGTGACACTGATCATTTCCGGTACTCGCTCTCGGGGGGTCTGGAAGGGCTGACTCAGGGCACGCGAAAGCGCCGGCGGGTCAGTGGTTCCCGTCGGCGCGGGGCGGTTCAGCCTTCGCAGCGCAGCACCCGACAAGTGTACCGGGCGGCCCGACGCGCACCGCCCGGATTACCGTACAAGATCATCGGGTACCGAAAACGCCGTCCGGACCCGGTCCGGTACCGCAACCCTCAGACGTGACGAATCGGTGATCGGGGTCAACATGGAGCTGAACGAGAACGCGCGGATCGACACCGGCCAGGTGGACGACCGGCGAGGGTCCGGTGGGGGTGGCGGGGGCATCCCGATCCCGATCCCGGGCGGCGGCGGACGCGGCGGCATCGTCGGGCTGATCATCGCCGTGCTGGTGGCCCTGGTGGGCGGCGGTTTCGGGCTGAACGCCATGACCGGCGGCGGGTCCGAGACCGGCGACAACACGGAACTCACCCAGAAGTGCTCCGCCGACGACGCGCTCAAGCAACTGGACTGCCGCAACACCCTCTACGTCAACTCGATCCAGGCGTACTGGCGCACCGCCCTGCCCGAGCGGTTCGGCCAGCAGTACCAGCCGTCCAAGACGGTCTTCTTCAGCCAGGGCGTCAACACCGGCTGCGGCCAGGCCGACTCCGGCGTCGGGCCGTTCTACTGCCCCGCCGACGACCTGGTCTACATCGACCTGACCTTCTACCAGACCCTCGCCGACCAGCTCGGTGCCGAGGGTGAGTTCGCCCAGCCGTACGTGCTGGCCCACGAGTACGGCCACCACGTGCAGGACCTGCTCGGCACCGAGGCGCAGATGCGCCGCCAGCAGCAGCGGGACCCGGGCAGCGCCAACGCGCTCTCGGTCAAGCTGGAACTCCAGGCCGACTGCTACGCCGGCGCGTGGGCCAAGAACGCCACCGGCACCGCCGACGAGCAGGGGCAGAAGATCTTCAAGAGCATCACCGAGCAGGACATCGCGCAGGCGATCGACACCGCCGAGAAGATCGGCGACGACGCCATCTCCAAGCGGGCCAACCGCCCGGTCAACCCGGAGGAGTTCACCCACGGCTCCTCCGAGCAGCGCAAGCAGTGGTTCACCAAGGGCTACACCACCGGTGACCCGAAGTCCTGCGACACCTTCGGCGGCAGCCTCTGACCGACACCGGTCGGCAGGTCGCGGCGGTCGGCGGGGCGCACGCCCCCCGGCCGCCGCCGTCGTTCCCGGGGGCGGGTGGCCCGGTGTCAGGCGGGGTCGCGGACCAGGAGGTGCACCGCGCGGGCAGCGGTGATCGCGCCGACCAGCACCGCGTGCCGTGGCTCGGGCACGTCGAGCAGCCGATCGGCCCGCAGCCCGGCGAGCGGGGCCAACCGCCGGTCGGCCAGGACCGTGTCGACGGCCCGCCGGTCACCGCCGCAGACCACCGCCGCCAGCGTCGCCGCCTCCGGCAGCAGCAGCCGTACGGCCAGTTCCGCCGCGTCGCCCAGGGCCGCCCTGGCCTGGTTGTCCCGCCGCCGGGCGAACCGCTGCTGCGACCAGCCCCCGGCGGCGGTGCGGCCCTGCACGTACCGGGTGTCCACCTTGGAGACCAGCAGCTCGGTGCCGAGCGCCACGCCGACCGCCACCGCGCCCTTGCGGGCCAGCAGCAGCCCGAGCCGGCGGGGCGCGACGGCGGCGTCGACGAACCCCGGCACGTCGTCGACCTGCCCGGCCGCCGCCCCGGTGCCGCCGCCCGGCGGGAGGTGCAGCTCGGCGGTCGCCCCGTCGGCGGCGGTGAGCAGCAGGCCGTACCCCTGCGGGGAGGCGACGGGCGGGCCGTGCCGGTCGGCGAAACCCGCCACCCAGCGGGCGACGCGGGTCGGATCGACCTCGATCCACCGGCCGCCACCGGCCGCGGGTCGGCTGCTCATCACCCGACCGTACGGCACGCCGGACGGCGGCCCGGTGGACGACCCACCGCACGACGGCAGCCCGGCGGGCGGACGCCGTCGGGGCCGGCGGGAACGACGCGGCCGGTGTGGGGGCCGTTCACCGCACGACCAGCATGGCGACCGCGAGGGCGGCGATGATCAGGCTGGACAGCAGGCCGGTCACCAGTCGACCACGCGGGCCGGCCAGCACCCGGCCGACCAGGGTGCCGCTCCCGGCGATCAGCAACTGCCAGCTCGCCGAGGCGACGAAGACCCCGAGGACGAACAGCGCGGCGGCTGCCGGTGCCGCCCGCGCCGCGTCGGCACGGCCGAGGACCAGCGCCGTGAAGTAGACCACCGTGGCCGGGTTGAGCAGAGTCAGCGCCAACACCCCGACGAACGCGCGCCCCGGCGTGTTCATCCCCCGAACCGGCTCCGACCCGCCCGACTCCGGCCCGGGACCGCCCCGACCCGACTGCCCCGGCTCCGACCCGCCCGACTCCAGCCCACCCGGCTTGAACCCACCCGATCCCGGATCGCGCGGCTCCGGTCCAGCCGACCCCGACCCGCCCGACGGCGGTCGGGAGCGCCAGGTCCGCCAGCCGCCGTGGACGGCGAGCACCAGCAGCACCACCGCCGCCGCCACCCGCAGCGGCCCGGCTACCGGGGCGACCACGGCGGCCACCGCCGCGCCGCCGAGTACCGCCACGGCGGCGTAGAGCCCGTCTGCGGTGGCGACGCCGAACGCGGCAGCCGCACCGACCCGCAACGAGGTACGGGCGCTGAGCCCGAGGATGAGCACCGCGATCGCACCGACCGGGACGGCGACTCCGTAGCCGGCCACCAGCCCGGCCAGGAAGGCGGCGGTCACGACGAGCGGTGGCGGGCCGAGCCGCGCCCCGGATGGGCCTGCTGTCGGCGCGCGGTGGTGCTGGCGCGGACAGGCTCCTGCACCGGGTACGTCTCGATCACCGGCCCATCATCGGGCGCGGGAGCGACGCCCCGCCACCGGATTGTCCGCCGCCACCGTACTGATCGACTCAACGGGGGCGAAACAGCGGGATCGGCCGGCCCGGACCCCCCTACATCGGCCCCGGGGAGTCGATCACCCCGCCCGGACCCGGTCCCGGACCCGGACCCG
>NZ_JBMDWU010000509.1:0-2558 GCF_048594385.1 Micromonospora sp.
GTGCCGCGCTCGCGCCGTTGCCCGTCGGTGGCCGGCCGGCCACCGCCCGCCGGCACCTCGTCGTCCAGCCGCAGGGTCAACGAGATCCGCTTGCGCGGCACGTCGACGTCGAGCACCTTGACCCGGACCACGTCACCGGACTTCACCACGTCGCGCGGGTCCTTGACGAAGGTGTGCGACATCGCCGAGACGTGCACCAGGCCGTCCTGGTGCACGCCCACGTCGACGAACGCGCCGAACGCGGCCACGTTGGTGACCACGCCCTCCAGCAGCATCCCGGGGGTGAGGTCGCCGATCTTCTCCACCCCCTCGACGAAGGTGGCGGTGCGGAACTCCGGTCGCGGGTCCCGGCCGGGCTTCTCCAGCTCGGCGAGGATGTCGGTGACGGTGGGCAGGCCGAAGGTGTCGTCGACGAAGTCGGTGGCCCGCAGGCCGCGCAGGAGGGCCGACTTCCCGATCAGCGAGCGCAGGTCCTGCCCGGTGCTGGCCAGGATGCGACGCACCACCGGGTATGCCTCCGGGTGCACGCTGGACGAGTCGAGCGGGTCGTCGCCGCCGGGGATGCGTAGGAAGCCGGCGCACTGCTCGAACGCCTTCGGCCCGAGCCGGGCCACCTTCTTCAGCTCGGCGCGGGTGCGGAACGGACCGTTGGCGTCCCGGTGCAGCACGATGTTCTCGGCCAGGCCCGCACCGATGCCGGAGACCCGGGTCAGCAGCGGGGCGGAGGCGGTGTTGACGTCCACCCCGACGCCGTTGACGCAGTCCTCCACCACCGCGTCCAGCGAGCGGGACAGCTTCACCTCGGACAGGTCGTGCTGGTACTGGCCGACGCCGATCGAGCGCGGGTCGATCTTGACCAGCTCGGCCAGCGGGTCCTGGAGCCGGCGGGCGATGGAGACCGCCCCGCGCAGCGACACGTCCAACGTGGGCAGTTCCTGCGAGGCGTACGCGGAGGCGGAGTAGACCGACGCGCCGGCCTCGGAGACCATCACCTTGGTCAGACCGAGCTGCGGATACCGCTTGATCAGGTCGGCGGCGAGCTTGTCGGTCTCCCGGCTGGCGGTGCCGTTGCCGATCGCGACCAGCTCCACCCGGTGTGCCCCGGCCAGCCGGGCCAGCGTCTCGATCGAGGCGTCCCACTGCCGACGTGGCTCGTGCGGGTAGATCGTGTCGGTGGCGACCACCTTGCCGGTGGCGTCGACCACCGCCACCTTCACCCCGGTCCGCAGACCCGGGTCGAGACCCATCGTGGCGCGGCTGCCGGCCGGGGCGGCGAGCAGCAGGTCGCGCAGGTTGGTGGCGAAGACCCGGACCGCCTCCTCCTCGGCCGCCTGCCACAACCGCATCCGCAGGTCGGCCCCGAGGTGGATCAGGATCCGGGTACGCCACGCCCAGCGCACCGTGTCGGCCAGCCACCGGTCGGCGGGCCGGCCCGCGTCGCTGATGCCGAACCGGCCGGCGATGGCCGCCTCGTAGCGGGTCGGGCCGGTGGGCGGGGCGTCCGGGTCCTCCTCGGCGTCGGGGGCCATGGTGAGGTCGAGCACGCCCTCCTTCTCGCCCCGGAACATCGCCAGGATGCGGTGCGAGGGCAGCTTCGGGTACGGCTCGGCGAAGTCGAAGTAGTCGGCGAACTTCGCGCCGGTGTCCTGCTGCCCGTCGCGTACCCGGGCGACCAGCCGGCCCCGCGACCACATCTGCTCGCGCAGGGCGCCGATCAGGTCGGCGTCCTCGGCGAACCGCTCGATGAGGATGGCCCGCGCGCCCTCCAGCGCGGCGGCGGCGTCGGCCACCCCGCGCCCGGCGTCGACGAACCCGGCGGCCGTCTCCTTCGGGTCCCGGGTCGGGTCGCCGAGCAGCGTCTCGGCCAGCGGCTCCAGCCCGGCCTCCCGGGCGATCTGCGCCCGGGTCCGCCGCTTGGGCTTGTAGGGCAGGTAGATGTCCTCCAGCCGGGATTTCGAGTCGGCCGCCATGATCTGCGCTTCCAGCGCCTCGTCCAGCTTGCCCTGGCTGCGGATCGACTCCAGCACCGCGGCCCGCCGCTCGTCCAGCTCCCGCAGGTAGCGCAGCCGCTCCTCGAGGGTGCGCAGCTGGGCGTCGTCGAGCAGGCCGGTGGCCTCCTTGCGGTAACGGGCGATGAACGGCACGGTCGCGCCGCCGTCGAGCAGCTCCACGGCCGCGCGCACCTGGCGCTCGGCGACGCCGAGCTCGTCGGCGATCCGCTGATGGACTGACTGGGTCACGATGTTGATCCGCCTTCGTTTCGGGTTCCCTGCTGCATTGTGCCGCCCACCCCCGACGCGGTGTGCCACCCCCGCCGGTGACCCGGTGCGGGACGCGGCAGCCGGCGGATCGCGCGTTCCAGCGCGGCCCAGACGGGCAGCCGGCCCAGCCGTGCGACCAGCGCCGCCAGCGGCTCCCACCCCCATTCCTCGAACAGCAGGACCGGCACCAGCAGCAGCGCCACCAGGCCGCGGAACAGGCGGCGCGGCCAGGAACGGCGCGACGGGGCGGACGGTGGGGATGCAGGCATGGGAGGTGCAGATTGTGCGGCGGCCGGG
>NZ_JBMDWU010000051.1:0-6975 GCF_048594385.1 Micromonospora sp.
GACCCGCCCGGCCGGGCCATGACGCGCCCGGCCGGGCGGGTCCGGTCAGGCCACGAAGCGCGACCGGCGACGCCGCGCCACCAGGTAGCTGCCGACCCCCGCCAGCAGCAGCGACCCGCCGACACCGGCGACCAGGACGGTCGGGGAACCGGTGATCGGCAGCGTGCCGTCGTCCGCGCCCTGCCCACCCGAGCCGGCGTTCACCAGGATCTTCGCGGTGTCGTTGCGCGGGTCGAGGTCCGTCGTGGTGGTCGGGCCGTAGAGCAGCTCGGTGCGGCCGGTCAGGGTGCCCGCCCGGTCGATCCGGAACGAGAACGGCAGGGCCACCTTCCCGCCCTTGCGGATGACGTCGTACTGGTAGCAGAGGTAGGCGCGGGCACCCGGCCGGCCGCCCTCCTCGTCCTGGATGTCGGCGTCGAGGCAGTTCCTGGGGGCCTTGACGGCGGTGACACCCTTCGGCACGGTCATCTTGACGATCGTGTAGAAGTCGCGACCGCCGTTGGACGACGAGGCCGGCCCCCGGTTGGTGTAACCGATCGTGACCGGCACGGTCTCGCCCACCCGGGCGGTGATCCGCACCTCGTCGGCGGCCAGGTCGGCCCGCTGGTTGCCGGTGACGGTCAACTCGACGGCGGTGTCGTTGTCGGTCGGCCGGACGTCGGTCTGCGCTGCCCGGGACGCGCCGACGGGCAGTCGGGTACCGACCTGCTCCAGCCGCAGCACCTCACCCGTGCCCTGCTGGTCGAGGGTGTACCTGGGCTGCTGGTCCGCCCAGTCCTGCGGGGTGAACCAGGTGGCGGTGCCGGTCTGGGTGTTCGGTGCCGAGACGTCGCCGGGCACGGTGACACCGAAACCGCCGCCGACCCGGAACACCCGGCCCGGCGCGATCTCGTCGTCGAAGGTGCACACGAACAGGTTCGGCGTGAAGTTGGTCAGGCCGCCCTTGCTGCCGTAACGGCAGTTCCGGTAGCGCTGCGACGGGGTGAGACCGTACATCGCCGACACGAGCAGCACCGCGCCCCGGGCGGTCTCCCGCCCCTGGTTGCCGACCGAAAGCCCCACCGGCACCGTGGCACCCGGACCACCTGTCACTTTCACCGCCGGACCCGCCACGAGGTCGACCGCCTCGCCGACGAGGACGGTCGAAGCGGCGGTGCTCGTACCCGATCCGGTGGTGGTCGCGGTGAACCGGATCCGGCCCTCCCGACCCACCTGGGCGCCCGCACGTGGGTGAATCGACAACGACACCAGGTCCGGTGCGTCCTCCTGGTAGGCCTTACAGGTCAGGACGGTGCCGGCGCGGGTGCAGAACGGTTCGAGGGGACCGCGCACCTCCGCGAAGGCGTCGATCGCGCTGACGTCGACGGTGATGACGTAACTGTCCTGGAGTTTCTCGCCCACCAACCGCAGGACCACCGTCTTGCCGGGCCCACCCGGGGCCAGGGTGACGTCGTTGGCGGACGTGGTGAACCCCGCCACCGCGGCCACGTCGGGGGAGGCGTCGGGGCTCGCGGGGGCGGCCGGGGCGGGAGCGGCGGAGGCGACGACACACGCGCCCACCACCGCAAGTCCGGCCAGCCAACGACGCGTCTCGTGCTTGCGCATCAGCGGATCCTGTCCTGAGGAGGTGCTACGGCGGTCGCCGCAGCCTAAGGAGTTCGTCCCCGGCCGGGCGCCCCACGCCGACGGGTGGCGGCAGAATGGGCCGAACAGCCGACGGATCCACCCCGAAGGCCCACCCCGCCCGCCCGTCCCGCCAGGGGAGGGGCGGTCAGAGCCGGGGGTCGACCGGCTCCGACTCGCAGGCGAGGATCGCGAAGACCAGCTCGTGCCGACGCCACAGCGGCGCATCGGCGACGTAGGCGTCCAGGGCGGCCAGACCGAGCGCGTGCTCGCGCAGCGCCAGGCCCCGCTTGCGCCCCAGCGAACGGCGACGCAGCGCGGTGAGCTGCGCCGGATCGGTGTAGCCCGGACCGTAGATGATCCGCAGGTACTCCCGGCCCCGGCACTTGATCCCCGGCTGGAGCAGCGAACCGCGCGCCGACCGGGCGGCCGGACCGGCGTACGGCTTGACCACCATCCCCTCGCCACCGGCTGCGGTCAGCGTCGACCACCACCCGATGGCCGCCGCCACCGCCGCCTCGTCGTCCAGCTCCACCACCTGCCGTCGGGTCGGCGTGAAGAACTCCGGGTCGGCCGCGCAGAGCCGGTCGGCCAACGACAGGTGCCACCCGTGGTCCCGGTCGGTGAAGGTCACCGTCGCCCCGGCGAGCACCGCGAACGGTGCCAGGGTCACCCCGCGCAACCCCTCGGTGGGTGCCACGTACGCGCGATAGGCCGCCGAGTAGCCGTCGACCTCCGCCTGCCGGGCCGCCATCCGGTCCCGCAGCGCGGCCACCGGCAGTCCCCGGGCCGCAGCCGAGTCCAGCGCGGCGAGAGCCGCCGGCAGCGCCGCCCGCCCGGCCGCCCCGACCCCGGCGTACTGCTCGCGGATCAGCCCGGTCGCCTTCGCCGACCAGGGCAGCAGCTCACAGTCCAGCAGCAGCCGGTCGGTGCCCAGCTCGTCCCACAAGCCGGCCGCGCCGACCGCCGCCCGGACCCGGTCCAGCAGCTCCCCGTCCAGCGGCGGGCCGAAGAACGGCCGACCGGTACGGGTGTGCACCACCCCACCGCCGAACCGGCCGGGTTCCCGCTCGACCAGCACCACCGCCCGGGAACCCATGTGCTTCTCCTCGCACACCACCCGCTGCACGCCGGCCGACCGGTAATCCCCGAACGCCTGCGTCGGGTGCTCCAGGAACCCCGGCACGGTCGACGTCGAGCAGGGCGCCATCGTCGGCGGCAACCAGACCAGCCGACCCGGGTCCACCGCGAACCGGCTCATCACCTCCAGCGCGGCGGCGGCGTTCTCCGCCGGCACGGTCAGCGTCCCGTAGGCGTGCTCCAGGTGCCGCCGCCCGGTCACGTCGGCCAGATCGAGCACCGTGTCCGGGCGGGTCGGGGTGAACAGCGGCCGGGCCGGGGCGTACCACTCCCGCTGCGCGTCGACCGCCACCAGCTCCCGCTCGGGGTAGCGCAACGCGGTGAGCCTCCCGCCGAAGACGCAACCGGTGTCGACGCAGATCGTGTTGTTGACCCATTCCGGGGTCGGGGTCGGGGTCGGGGTGTGCCCGTACACGACAGTCGCCGCACCCCGGTAGTCGCGCGCCCACGGGTAGCGCACCGGCAGGCCGTACTCGTCGGTCTCGCCGGTGGTCTCGCCCCAGAGCGCGAACGAGCGGACCCGGCCCGACGCGCGGCCGTGGTACGCCTCCTTCAGGCCGGCGTGCGCCACCACCAGCCGGCCGCCGTCCAGCACGAAGTGGCTGACCAGGCCGTCGATGAAGGTCGCCACCCCGGCCACGAACGTCGGGTCCTCGGCGGCGAGCTGGTCCATCGTCTCGGCCAGGCCGTGGGTGAGCCTGACGTCCTGGCCCCGCAGCTTGCGCAGCAGCTTGTGCTCGTGGTTGCCCGGCACGCAGATCGCGTGCCCGGCCGCCACCATGCCCATCACCAGGCGCAGCACGCCGGGGGAGTCCGGGCCGCGGTCCACCAGGTCACCCACGAATACGGCGGTACGACCAGCCGGGTGGACCGCGTCCACCGGGCGACCCGCGTCGTCGCGGTGCAGCACGAAGCCCAGCCGCGTCAGCAGCGCCTCCAACTCCGCCCGGCACCCGTGCACGTCACCGACGATGTCGAACGGCCCGGTCAGCTCCCGCCGGTCGTTGTACAGCTTCTCCAGCCGGACCTGCGCGGCGTCGATCTCCTCGACCCCGCGCAGCACGTGCACCCTGCGGAACCCCTCCCGCTCCAGGTGCCCGGACGACCGGCGCAGGTCACGCTGCATCCGGGCCAGCACCTGCCGGCCGTGCGTCCGGTCGGCGCGGGCCTGGGTCCGTTCCCAGGCCACCGCCTCCGGCACGTCCAGCACGATCGCCACCGGCAGCACGTCATGCTCGCGGGCCACCCTGACCAGCCCGGCGCGGGCGTGCGGCTGGAGGTTCGTCGCGTCGACCACGGTCAGCCGACCCCGCCGCAGCCGGACCCCCGCCACGTGGTGCAGCGCCCCGAACGCGTCGGCGGAGGCGGACTGGTCGTTCTCGTCGTCGGCGACCATCGCCCGGAACGCGTCCGAGGCGAGCACCTGACTCGGCGCGAAGTGCCGCGCCGCGAAGGTGGACTTTCCCGAACCGGAGACGCCGACCAACGCCACCAGGGCGAGTTCGGGAATGTCGAGGATGCTCATCGGGTCGCCTCCCGGCTGGCCACGGCGGTGAGGACGGCGAGCTGGGTGGGGTGGCCCAGCTCGGGATCGGGGTCGCCGACGCCGCTGATCGTGGCCGTGTAGCCGTGCTCGGCGGCCACCCGGTCGACCCACGCGGCGAACTCGGCACGGGTCCACTCGAACCGGTGGTCGGGATGCCGGAACCGGCCCGCCGGCAGCCCCTCGTACCGCACGTTGTACTCCGCGTTCGGGGTGGTCACCACGAGCGTGCCCGGCCGGGCGTGACCCAGCACGGCGTCCTCCAACGCGGGCAGCCGGGCCGGGTCCAGGTGCTCGACGACCTCCATCAGCACCGCCGCGTCATAGCCGCGCAACCGGTCGTCCCGGTAGGTCAACGCCGACTGCCACAGCCGGACCCGGTCCTGCTGCCGCTGGGGCAGCCGGTCCAGCCGCAGCCGGCGGGCGGCCACGGTCAGCGCCTGGGCAGAGACGTCCACGCCCACCACCTCGGTGTAACGCCGGTCGGCGAGCAACGCGGTGAGCAGCGCGCCACCGCCACAACCCAGGTCCACCACCCGGCTCGCACCGCTGGCCGCCAGTGCGGCGAGCACCGCCGCACGTCGCCGCACCGCCAGGGACGCCCGCCGGGGGTCGGCGACAGCCGGGACGGTGGCCTCGTCGACACTGTCGTCCGGCACGGGTACGTCGGCCAGCCGCAACTCGGCCAGCCGGGCCATCGCCCGCCCGGCCAACGCCCGGCGGTGCGCCAGGTAACGACGGGTGATCAACGCCCGCTCGGGGTGGTCGGCCAGCCAGCCCGCCCCGGCCCGCAGCAGCTTGTCGATCTCGTCCGGGGCGACCCAGTAGTGCTTGGCGTCGTCCAGCACCGGCAGCAGGACGTACAGGTGGTTGAGGGCGTCGGCGAGCCGGACCGTGCCGGTCAGGCAGAGGTCGACGTACCGGCTGTCACCCCATTCGGGGTGCTGCTCGTCGAGCGGGAGCGGGGCTGCGGTCACCGCCCAGCCGAGCGGGGCGAACAGCCGTACCGCCAGCTCCGCACCGCCCCGGCAGCGCAGCACCGGCACCCGGATGCTCAGCGGGATCGCCGTGCCGGCCAGCTCCGGACGGTCCCGGGACACCCCGCGCAGCGCGGAACGGAACACCGTGGACAGCGCGGAGGACAGCAGGCTCGACGCGGCGTAGGCACGGTCGTTGACGTACTGCCCGAGGGTGAAACTCTCCGGGGTGGACGCCGCCCGCCGCCGCCCCACCCCGAGGCGCTGCGGATCGACCTCGACCAGCAGGGCGGCCGTGCACCGCTGCTCCGTCGCCTCCGGGTAGAAGACGTGCGCGGTGCCCGCCGGCAGGTCGAACTCCTGCACCCGGTCGGGGTGCTTGACCAGCAGGAAACCGAGATCCGTCGCCGGCTGGTGGGTGGTGGTCAGGGTGAGCAGCACGCGCCCATGATCCCAGCGCGGCCGATCCGGCGTCGTCCTCATTTCCCGGCACCCGGTGCCGTCGGTACCGCTCGTCCTTCTTCCGGCCGCGGACTGCTCTCAGCCCTGTCCGGCCGGCCGGACCCGCACCGTCAGCGGTAGTCGTCCTCGTCGGCGGTGACCACCCGGGCCTGCTCCATGGCGTCCCAGTCAGCGACCTCCAGGCCCCGGTGCGGCTCGGCGTCGGTCTCGTCCGGGCCGATCACGGCGGCCTGCTCGACCGCGTCGGCCGGCTCGGCCTCCAGGTCGCGTTCCTGCGGGTCGAGGTGGTCGCTCGGGGTGAAGTCCTCGTCGGGCTGACCCATCGTCCCTCCCTGGTTGCGGCGGCCTGTCCACCCCACCGTACGGGCTGGTGGCGGAGGTCGCCCGGTGGGCGCGGGAACGCGGGAACGTCCCACCGGCGACGCCGGGCGGTGTCAGGATGGATCGGTGGGCTTCCTGATCCGGTTGGTGATCACGGCGATCGCGCTGTGGGTCACCACGCTGATCGTGCCGGGGGTCGACGTCTCCGGGCGCAACGGCGCGAACACCGCGTTCACCCTGCTGCTGGTGGCGCTGATCTTCGGCGTGGTCAACGCGGTGCTCAAACCGGTGATCAAGGTGGTCGGTTGCGTGTTCTACCTGCTCACCCTCGGGCTGTTCGCGCTGGTGGTGAACGCCCTGCTGTTCCTGCTGACCGACCGGATCGCGCGCGCGGTCGACCTGTCGTTCCGGGTGGACGGTTTCTGGCCGGCCTTCTGGGGGGCCATCGTGATGGCCGTGGTGACCTGGCTGATCAGCGTCGCCGTGCCGGACGGCCGGGAGGCCCGGTGAGGCCGGGCGGTGGACGGTCACCGGGGCGGTTGTGTCCGCCGACGCCTCCTACGGGATACTGCCGACGGTGGACAGCGCGGTCCGGCGCACCGATGGAAGACAGCGGCCAGCGCGGCCGAGAGCGGTAAGTAAGGAGCGTTTCACATGCCCATCGCTTCCCCCGAGGCTTACGCGGAGATGCTGGACCGGGCCAAGGTCGGCCGGTACGCGTACCCCGCGATCAACGTGACCTCGTCGCAGACCCTGAACGCGGCGCTGAAGGGCTTCGCCGACGCGGAGAGCGACGGCATCATCCAGGTGTCCACCGGTGGCGCGGAGTACCTGTCCGGCCCGTCGGTCAAGGACATGGTGACCGGCGCGGTGGCGTTCGCCGCGTACGCGCACGAGGTGGCCAAGAAG
>NZ_JBMDWU010000510.1:0-17027 GCF_048594385.1 Micromonospora sp.
GTGGGGCCCCCGGCCGTCGGCGTACCCCCGGCGGATGTGTCGCCCGTCACGGGCCCGTCCGGTCACCGGGAGCAGTGCCCGGACGGGCCGGCACCGGCCCGCGTACGCTAGGAGTCCGACCAGCAGGGTCGACTCCCCCGGCACCGACAGACCGACGATCACTGTGGCCTCGTCCGCGGTGACCGTCGCGACGACCAGGTGCCCGGCCGGCCGGTGGGCCGGCCGGCCCGCCGGTGGGCTCGGCAGACCCGCCGCTGGCACGGCCGGAACAGCAGTTCCGGCACAGATCCGGGCGGTGACGGGACGACCCCGACACCTGCCCCGGCAACCGCAGACAGGAGTATGGAGGGTATGCAGCTTCGCACCGACCTCCGCAATGTCGCCATCATCGCCCACGTCGACCACGGCAAGACGACCCTGGTCGACGCCATGTTGCGGCAGGCCGGCGCCTACGGGGCCCGTGGTGAGAACACCGAGCGCGTCATGGACTCGATGGATCTCGAACGGGAAAAGGGCATCACCATCCTGGCCAAGAACACCGGCGTGCGCTACCTCCCGGCGGACGGCTCCGACCCGGTCACCATCAACATCATCGACACCCCCGGCCACGCCGACTTCGGCGGCGAGGTCGAGCGGGGCCTGACCATGGTCGACGGGGTGGTGCTGCTGGTCGACGCCAGCGAGGGCCCGCTGCCGCAGACCCGGTTCGTGCTCCGCAAGGCGCTCAAGGCGCGGATGCCGATCATCCTGGTGATCAACAAGGTGGACCGGCCGGACGCCCGGATCAAGGAGGTCGTGGACGACACCTACGAACTCTTCCTCGACCTGGACGCCGACGAGGAGCAGATCGACTTCCCGATCGTCTACGCCTGCGCCCGCGACGGCATCGCCTCGCTGACCCAGCCCGCCGACGGCTCGGTGCCCGACGACAGCACCAGCCTGGAGCCGCTGTTCCGGACCCTGCTCGACACCATCCCGCCGCCCTCCTACGACGAGGGCGCGCCGTTGCAGGCGCACGTCACCAACCTGGACGCCTCGCCGTTCCTGGGCCGGTTGGCGCTGTGCCGGGTACGCCAGGGCACCATCAGCAAGGGCCAGACGGTGGCCTGGTGCCGCACCGACGGCAGCACCCAGCGGGTCCGCATCTCCGAGATGCTGATGACCGAGGGCCTGGAGCGCAAGCCGGCCGAGTCGGCCGGGCCGGGCGACATCATCGCCGTCGCCGGCATCCCCGAGATCATGATCGGCGAGACCCTCGCCGACGCGGAGAACCCGGTCCCGCTGCCGCTGATCACCGTGGACGAGCCGGCCATCTCGATGACCATCGGCACCAACACCTCGCCGCTGGTCGGCCGGGTCAAGGGCGCCAAGGTCACCGCGCGGATGGTTAAGGACCGGCTCGACAAGGAGCTGGTCGGCAACGTGTCGCTGCGGGTGCTGCCCACCGAGCGGCCGGACGCCTGGGAGGTGCAGGGCCGTGGTGAGCTGGCCCTGGCCATTCTGGTCGAGCAGATGCGCCGCGAGTCCTACGAGCTGACCGTCGGCAAGCCGCAGGTGGTCACCAAGGAGATCGACGGCAAGACCTGCGAGCCCGTCGAGCGGCTGACCATCGACGCCCCGGAGGAGTATCTCGGCGCGATCACCCAGCTCCTGGCCACCCGCAAGGGCCGGATGGAGCAGCTGGTCAACCACGGCACCGGCTGGATCCGGATGGAGTGGCTGGTGCCGGCGCGGGGCCTGATCGGCTTCCGTACCGAGTTCCTCACCGACACCCGGGGCACCGGCATCCTGCACCACGTCTTCGAGTCCTACGAGCCGTGGTTCGGTGAGCTGCGTACCCGCAACAACGGGTCGCTGGTGGCCGACCGCTCCGGCGTGGTCACCCCGTTCGCGATGATCAACCTCCAGGAGCGCGGCCAGCTCTTCGTCGAGCCCACCACCGAGGGGTACGAGGGCATGATCGTCGGGGAGAACTCCCGCTCCGACGACATGGACGTCAACATCACCAAGGAGAAGAAGCTCACCAACATGCGGGCCTCGACCTCCGACGAGACCGAGAAGCTGATCCCCCCGCGCAAGCTCTCCCTGGAGCAGGCGCTGGAGTTCTGCCGCGAGGACGAGTGCGTCGAGGTGACCCCGGTCGCCGTACGCATCCGCAAGGTGGTGCTGGACCAGACCCAGCGCGGCCGGATGGCCGCCCGCCGCAAGCACGCCGGCTGACCCACCCGGGTCGCACCCGTCGCCACACCCCGCCTCACCCGGAGCCCCGGTCCGCCTCACCCGGACCGGGGCTCCGCCCGTCCCCCACCCGGGCGCGGCCGACCCCACCCCGGGTGCCCGCCGGGCCGCCCCGGCACCCTCCCCCGAATGCCGCCGGGCCGTCCCGGCGGGCCGGATTCGGCTAGCGTCACGGGCATGACCTGGGATGACCTCGACGCCCGACTGGACCGGCGGCCCGGCACCGTCTCGGCGTACCTGGGCCGGCCCGACGCCCCACCCACCTGGACCCGCAACCCCGACGCCACCCACTACGCGGCCAGCACCATGAAGGTCGCGGTGCTGCTGGCCCTGCACCGGGCCGCCGAAGCCGGCACCCTCGACCTGGACACCCCGGTGCCGGTGGTCAACGACTTCACCTCGGCCCGGCCGGACGCACCCCGGTTCACCTGCGCCCGGCCCTACGACAACGACGACGCCGTCTGGCAGCGGCTCGGCGGGCGGGCCACCCCGCGCTGGCTCGCCGACCGGATGATCACCCGGTCCGGCAACCTCGCCACCAACCTGATCATCGAACTCCTCGGCCTGCCCGCCGTCGCCGAGGCGTGGCGGCTCGCCGGGGCCCGGCACAGCGTCACCGGCCGGGGCATCGAGGACGCCGCCGCCCGGGAGGCCGGCATCACCAACCTGGTCACCGCCGCCGATCTGGCGGCCCTGCTCGGCGGGCTGGCCGTCGGCGCACACCGGCCCGGCCCGCTGGCCTCCCCGGCGGCCTGCACCGCCATGATCGACGTGCTGCTGGACCAGCGCCACCGCGACGATCTCGCCGCCGGGCTGCCCGCCGGCACCCGGATCGCCCACAAGAACGGCTGGGTACGCGGCGTACGGCACAGCGCCGGCGTCGTCCTGCCCGACGACGCCCCGGCGTACGTGATCGCCGTCTGCACCACCACCGACCCCGCCACCGCGCCCGACGACCTCGACGCCTGCCGGCTGCTGGCGGAGGTCTCGGCGACGGCCTGGGCCGCCCGGCACGACCTCACCGGCTGACCGGCAGATCAGTCCAGCAGGTGGGTCCGCAGGGCGGCGCGGAGCTGCGGGGTCACCCCCAACCCGTCGGCCAGGTACGCGTCGAACGACCCGTGCCGGCGGCGCACCTCGTCGAAGCCGGCGTCCAGGTACTCGGGGCGCACCTCCAGCACCGCCCGGACCGTCTCCGGGTCCAGCTCCGGACGCCGCCGCAGCATCGCCGCCGACGCCTCCCCACGCAGCTCCACCGTCAACGCGTTGTGCCGCAGGTAGTCGGCCCGGACCGTCTCCTCGTCGACGCCGAGGGCGGTGAGCAGCACCACCGCCAACCACCCGGTACGGTCCTTGCCCGCCGAACAGTGGAACAGCAGCGGCAGGTTGACCGGGTCGGCCGCCAGCCGCACCGCGCGGGCGAACCCCTCCCGGGCCACCGCACCGCTGACGAACCACCGGTACAGCTCCGCCATCGCCGCCGCCGCACCCCGCCGGGCCGCCTCGTCGTGGCCGGTGAGGTCGTGACCGAGCAGCACCGCCGACAGGTAGCCGAACCCGGGGTGCGCCGGGTCGAGCACCGGCAGCCGCACCAGGCTGGGGTCGCCGACCAGCCGGTTCGGCGGGGCGAGCGCCGTCTCGGTGTCGTCCCGCAGGTCCACCACGCAGGCCGGGGCGAGCCGACCCAGCACCGTCAGGTCGGCCTCGGTCAACCGACCCAGCGCCGGGGTGCGGATCAGTCGGCCGGGGCGTACCCGCCGGCCGTCACGGGTGGGCAGTCCGCCCAGGTCACGGGCGTTCGGGGCACCCGCCAGCGTCCAGCTTCCCACGGTCATCGGCGCGCTCCTTCGGTGACGGCGTGCGTATAGGGTGCCGCACATGACGATCGCCGTGGTACGCACCCACCGGCTGTCCGCGCCGCTGCACACCCCGTTCGTCACCGCGCTGCGGCGTACCACCACCGTGGAGACCCTGGTGGTGGAGGTGACCGACGCCGACGGGCGGTCCGGCTTCGGCGAGGCCCCGCAGGTGTGGCAGGTCACCGGGGCG
Organism: Micromonospora sp.; assembly: GCF_048594385.1. Classification (NCBI taxonomy): domain Bacteria; kingdom Bacillati; phylum Actinomycetota; class Actinomycetes; order Micromonosporales; family Micromonosporaceae; genus Micromonospora; species Micromonospora sp. The sequence goes on from NZ_JBMDWU010000510.1 coordinate 4,288, forward strand.
TCGGTGGCCGGCGCGGAGTCCTGCGTCCGGGACGTGCTCGCCCCGGCGGTGGTCGGCCGGGACGCCGACGACGTGCTGGCCCGCTGTGCCGAGGTCGCGGCGGCGGTGGCCGGCAACGAGGCGGCCCGGGCCGCGCTGGACGTGGCGCTGCACGACCTGGCGGCACGGCGGCTCGGCGTACCCCTGGTGCGGTTGCTCGGGGGGACGGCGCTGCGGGTGCCGACGGACGTCACGCTGGCCGCCGGGACCGGCGCGGACCTGGCCGTGGCCGCCCGGCAGCGGTGCGACGAGGGCTTCGACGTGCTGAAGCTGAAGGTCGGCACCGACGCGGCGGGCGACCTGGAACGGGTCCGCGCGGTCCGGGCGGCCGTCGGCCCGCAGGTGCGCCTGCGGCTCGACGCCAACCAGGGGTGGACGCCCCGGGAGGCGGTCCGGGTGATCCGGGGTGTCGAGGACGCCGGGCTCGACGTGGAGCTGGTCGAACAGCCGGTGGCCCGGTGGGACCTGGACGGCATGGCCTGGGTCGCCGACCGGGTGGACGTGCCGATCCTCGCCGACGAGGCGGTGTTCGGGGTGCGGGACCTGGTCGCGGTGATCCGGCGGCGGGCGGCCGACCTGGTCAACGTCAAGCTCGCCAAGTGCGGTGGTCTGCGCCCGGCGCGCACCCTGCTGGAGCTGGCCCGGGAACATGGCATGGGCACCCTCGTCGGGTCCATGATGGAAAGTCAGGTGGGGGTCGGCGCGGCGGCCAGCCGGGCCGCCGCCTACCGGACCAACGCCGTGTCCGACCTGGACGCGGCCTGGTGGCTGGCCTGGTCGCCGGTGCACGGAGGGCTGCGTTACGAGGGCGCCACCGTGGTGCTGCCGGACGCGCCGGGGCTCGGCATCACCGCCGTGACCGAAACAAAGATTCAACACCGAGGTTGATGATCGCAGCTTTTCTTCCTATGGTCCGGATGGGGCACCGACACGTGAGCCGGAGGTCGACGTGGAGTTGGAGCCGGGCCGGGAGGCCCTCGTCCGGGTGGCCGTCGCCACCCTCTGGACCGACCCCGGCGCGACCCGCCCGGTCGACCGGCCCGCCCTGGCGGTGCCCTCGGACACCGGCGGCTGGATCACCGGGATGGACGCCAGCCAGCGGGTCGGTGACTGTGTGCTCAGTCAACTACTGCTCGGCGAACGGGTGCTGGTGACCGCGTTGCACCCCGACGGCTGGGCCCGGGTCGTCGCCGTGCAGCAGGCCGCACCCCGGCTCGATGCGCGCGGCTACCCCGGCTGGCTGCCCGCCGCCCAACTCACCCCGGCCACCCCCGCCGGCGGCCCGGCCGACCCGCTCGTCGTCGACGCGGTCAGCACCGGGCTGCGGGTCACCCCCGCCGGCCCGGTCGCCCTGCCCGGGGTCGTCCTGGGCACCCGGCTGCACCCGGCCGGTCCCGCCGTCGACGGGTGGCGGCCGGTCCGGGTGCCCGGACGGCCCGACCCACTGTGGGTTCCCGAGGCCGACGTCACCGAGCTACCGGCCACCCCGCCGACGGCCGACGACGTGCTCGCCGTCGCCGCCCGGCTGCGCGACGTCGCGTACGTCTGGGGTGGGCTCTCCGGGCACGGGATCGACTGTTCCGGCCTGGTCCACCTGGTGTGGCGACGGCTCGGCGTGACGCTGCCCCGCGACGCCGACGACCAGGCGGCGGCCACCACGCCCGTGCCGGCCGGTGAGGAACGCCCCGGCGACCTGTACTTCTTCGCCCGACCGGGGCGGGGCATCCACCACGTCGGCCTGGTGACCGCCGGCCGGGGGCCACGGATGCTGCACGCCTGCTACCGGCAGCGGCGGGTGCTGACCGAGCCGCTGCCACCGGACCGGGTCGCCACCCTGGTCGGCGCGCACCGGGTCTGACCGGGAAATGGGCGTCACCGCAGTGCGGTGACGCCCATCGGTGCCACTACGGTCAGCGGCGCGCCTCGATCAGCTCGCGCCGCCGGTCCCGGGACGACTTGACCAGGCTGGCCACCGTCGCCACGGCGAGACAGCCGATGATGACCGTCAACGACAGCCAGATCGGGATGTGCGGGGCCCAGCCGATCGGCTCACCGTCGTTGAGGAACGGCAGGTTGTTGTCGGCCAGCGCCTCCAGCACCAGCTTGACGCCGATGAAGCCGAGCACCACCGACAGGCCGTAGCTGAGGTAGACCAGCCGGTCGAGCAGCCCGCCGACCAGGAAGTAGAGCTGTCGCAGGCCCATCAGCGCGAAGACGTTCGCGGTGAAGACCAGGTACGGCTCCTTGGTGATCCCGAAGATCGCCGGGATCGAGTCCAGCGCGAAGATCAGGTCGGTGGTGCCGATCGCGATCATCACCACCAGCATCGGGGTGAACAGCCGCCGGCCCGCCTCGTACGTGGTGAGCTTCGCGCCGTCGTAGTCCCGCGACAGCGGCAGCGCCTTGCGGCTCCACCGGATCAGGATGTTCTCCTTGAACTCGTCCTCCTCCGGCTCGCCCTGTCGGGCCAGGTTGACGGCCGTGTAGATGAGGAACGCGCCGAAGATGTAGAACACCCAGGAGAACTGGGAGATCAGCGCCGCACCGGCGGCGATGAAACCACCGCGCATGACCAGGGCCAGCACGATGCCGATGAGCAGCACCTTCTGCTGGTATTTCCGGGGCACCCGGAACCGGGCCATGATGATCACGAAGACGAAGAGGTTGTCCACCGAGAGGCTGTACTCGGTGAGCCAGCCGGTGTAGAACTGGCCGGCCACGTCGCCACCGGCGGTGACCCACAGCCCCGCCCCGAACAGCAGCGCCAGGCCGACGTAGAAGCTGACCCAGAGGCTCGACTCACGGACGCTGGGCTCGTGCGGCCGGCGGCCGATGATGAAGAGATCGGCGAGGAGCACCGCCGTCAGTGCGACGAGGGTTCCCGCCCACACCATTCCGGACACGTTCAATCCATTCCTCCGGCAGACACGCGGCGTCGGGCACACCGTACGCCGCGTGACGGCGAGGTGGGCGACGACGCACACACTGGTGACTGTCGGAGGTCCCTTCCGCCAGCGACCCGCGGGCGGGGCGCTGACCGGCGGAGCCGGGTCGAGCTGTCGGGTGACGCTCGACCGTGCTGACGACTCCGTCGCGGGGGAATACTCCCCTCCTCGGCCGCCATTGTTCACCATCGAGGGCTGCGGGCGCATCTCCTGCGGCGTGCATTGCCGGCAGCATCACGTTCCGACCTCAACCGACCTGGTTGTCGGCTGCCCTCCCGGTCACCCCGCCTAACCATCCTAGGAGGCTAGGTGTAGCGGTATACGCGCGATTGATGGCGTTCTGCGGGGTGGGGGGATGGAGTCGCCCCGGCGCACCACGGGTGGGGCGCGGCGTGGCAGGCTGTCGGCATGGTGCTTGAGGTCGCGCTCATCGACGTACTGCCCGGACACGAGGACGATTTCGCCGCCGCCTACGCGCAGGCGCACGCCATCATCGTCGCCGCCGAGGGATGCCGCTCGGTCCGGATGACCCGGGGCGTCGAGTCCCCCTCCCGGTTCGTGCTGCTGGTCGAGTGGGACTCGGTGCAGGCCCACGAGGAGAACTTCCGGGCCACCGAGGCGTTCGGCAAGTGGCGGGCGCTGATCGGCCCGCACTTCGCCGGTCCACCCCGGGTCGAGCACTTCGTCGACGTACCGGCCTGAGCCGGGTCGGGGCCGCGATCCGACCGGCGTCCCGACAGCCTCCGACAACTTCCCGAAAAAATTCACTCCGGTCGATCGGATTTTGTCGTACCCCCGGGTTACCGTGCGGCGCACGCGCGGCGACCGGTCCCGACACGTTCGGGGGTGCCGGGTCCGGTGGTCACGCGGTGAACCGTCGTGGCCGCCGGCCGCCGGGCCGACCCCGGTGACCGGCCGGCCCCGCCGCCACCCGCCGCCTCGGCCCACCGGGCGGCATGGGCGCACCGTCGCCGGCCCGTGGGCGCACCGCCGGTGGTTGTCGTGCGGGGTTAATCCGTGGCGTCCGCAACGGCGGTCCGGTTGACTGCCCGGATGACCGCACGGGTGTTCCTGGTGACCGGGGTGAGCCGCCGGATCGGCATCGGCGCGGCGGTCGCCCGCACCCTCGCCGCCGACGGGCACCGGCTGCTGCTGACCGGGCTGCCCGGCTACGACGAGGCACAGCCCTACGGCGGCGACCCGCAGGGCGTACCGGCGCTGCTGGCCGAACTGGGCGGGGCCGCCGCCCACACCGCCGCCGACCTGCTCGACCCGGCCGCCCCGGCCGCGCTGGTCGCCGAGGCGGTACGCCGGCACGGCCGGCTCGACGGTGTGGTGGCGACCCACGCCTACTCCACCCGCACCAGCCTCGGCGGGTTGGACGCCACCGAGATCGACAGGCACCTGGTGGTGAACGTCCGGGCCACGCTGCTCCTGGCCGACGCGTTCGCCACCGCCTTCACCGCCGGGTCGGGCGGCCGGCTGGTGCTCTTCTCCAGCGGCCAGCGCCTCGGCCCGATGCCCGACGAGTTGGCCTACGCGGCCAGCAAGGCCGGGGTGGAGAACCTCGCCGCGCAGCTCGCCCCGCTGCTGATGCCCCGCGGGATCACCGTCAACTGCCTCAACCCCGGGCCGACCGACACCGGCTACGCCCCACCCGAGGCGCACGCCGCGGTGGCGGCACTCTTCCCGTCCGGCCGCTGGGGCACCCCGCAGGAGGCCGCCCGGCTCGTGCGTTTCCTCTGCTCACGGGAGGCGGACTGGATCACCGGCCAGGTCATCGACTCCGAGGGTGGTTTCAACCGCTACCGGTGAGTCCGCCCGACCGGCGCCCTCTGGGGCGGGGGACGGCGTACCGGTGGTCTCCCGACCGTCCCACCCGGCCACGTCGTCCGCCGCCGGACCGGCCGTACCGGTGGTGAGGGCGGCGACCCGGCGGCGGAGCAGCTCCGCCGTCTCCACCGCGCTGAGCGCGGCGGCGGACAGCCAGCCGGTCATCCGGTCGTAGCGCCCGACGTCGACCTCGGAGGCCAGCCGCACGTCGGTGGTCAACGCCTCCAGCATCACCGTGCGCGGGTCGGCCGGGTCGGGGAACGAGTAACACGAGAAGGCCGTCAACGGGTACGCCCCACCGCGCGGGGCCGCCGTCCCCGGCACCACCCGGATCGTCACGTGCGGCAGCTCGGCCAGGGCCAGCAGGTGCGCCAACTGCTCGTGCCAGACGTCGGCGGGCAGGCCGGCGGGGTCGCAGACCCGCTCGTCGAGCAGGGCCGTGTAGTGCGGCGGGTCGGGGCGACGCAGCAGCCCCTGCCGGGTGAGCCGGGCCCGCAGGTCGGCCTCGACGTCGACGTCCGGGTGCAGCAGCCGGCCGGCCGCGATCCGCAGCCGGGCGTAGCCGGGTGCCTGGAGCAGGCCGGGCAGCACCGCCGGCTGGTACTCCACGATGGTCGCCGCGCCCGCCTCCAACTCGGCGTAGGTGCGCTGCCGCTCGCTCATCTCGCCGAGCGCCTTCCACCAGCCGCGCCCGGTCGCCGCGTCGCGGGCGATGACGATCAGCGCCTCCCGCTGCGGCGACGGGACCTCGTAGATGTCGAGCAGGTCGAGCACGTCGGCGAGGTCGGGCCGGCTCTGCCCCAGCTCGATGCGGGACAGCTTGGAGGTGGAGGCCCAGCCCAGCCGGGCGCAGACCTGTTCCAGGGTCAGCGCCTCCCGCCTGCGCAACTGGCGCAGTTCGGCGCCGAGCCTCGCGCGTCGAATGACAGGACTCGATGACAATGGCATCCCAGCCTCCCCACGAGGGAGGGTACGCAGGATCATCACCCAGGGCAACAGTTTGCTTGCACACCGCAATGCTTATCTGAGCCGCCCTCGGATGACGCCGCCGCCGGGCGGCCCCGAACGGCAGCCCCCCCGTCTCCACGGCGGCCGTTCGGGGCAGCCCGGTCAGGGCCGGTAGGTGCCGAACGACCAGACGTTGCCGGCGAGGTCCCGGGCCGCGTAGTCCCGGGAACCGTAGTCGGTGTCGAACGGCTCCCGGATGATCTCCGCCCCGGCCGCCCGCGCACGGTCGTGGTGGGCGTCCAGGTCGTCGACCGCCACGTAGACGGCGTAGTCGTCGTCGGCCGGCCGGTCCGGTCGACCCCGGCCGGTGCCGAGCATGACGATGCCGTCGCCGAGCGCCAGTTCGGCGTGCGCCACCGTCTGGTCCGGACCGTCGTGCACCGCGTGGACCCGGAACCCGAACGCGGCGCAGAGCCAGTCGATCGCCGCCCGCGCGTCGGGGTACCGGAAGGTGGGGTAGATGCTCGTCATGTGTCGAGTGTGCCGGCCGGCGCTCAACCCGGATTGGACGAATGGGAACCCGGCCGACCCAGGGCCGCCGGGGTCGTCCCGGTGAACTCCCGGAACTCCCGGATCAGGTGCGACTGGTCGTAGTACCCCCAGCGCGCCGCCAGCTCGGCCCAGCCGTCCACCGACCCCGTCCGGTCGTCCGCCGGCCCGGCGGGGTCCGGCGGGGCGGACACCGCGTCCTGCCGGCCCAGCGTCGCGTACGCCCGCTGGAAACGCAGCAGGCGGGCGGTCGTCTTCGGGCCCAGCCCCAGCTCCCGGCGGAACCGCGCGGCCAGGTGCCGGCGGCTCCACCCGAGTTCGCCGGCCAACGCGCCGATGCCGATGTGGCCGGCCGAGCCGGCGAGCAGCTCCCAGGCCCGGCCGAGGTGCGGATCGACCGGGTCGGCGTCCGCCAGCCGGGCGTCGAGCGCCGCGTCGAGCAGGGCGAACCGGTGGGGCCAGTCCGGTGCCCCGGCCAGCCGGGCCCGCAACCGGTCGAGCCACGGGTCGGGCAGCCCGTCGACCGCCACCGCCCGGTTGGCCAACTCCCCCAGCGGCATCCCGAGGACCCGGCGGGCCGCCAGCGGGGTGAGCATCAACTGCACCCCCGCACCGGCCCCGGCCGTCGAGGTCGTGCAGTAGCCGTCGTACGGCCCGGCCACGAACGAGTCCACCCGGTACGCGCTGTGTGCCGCCGAGCGCGGGTTCAGCACGTCGAGCGGGGCGCCCCAGCCGAGGATGAGGACCACGAACGCGCCGGCCGCCTCGTGCCGGACCAGTGGCGGCGGTGCGCCCCGTCCGGACGCCGCACCGATCGGAACACCCTCCCGGTAGCCCAGGTACCGACCCACGACGGGACCCAGCCGTGCCGCCGGCACCCCGACACACACCTCGTCCAGCACCGGCCCGCCCGTCACTTCACCCCGGCGGCGTCCATCCCCCGCAGTTCCTTCTTGAGGTCGGCGACCTCGTCGCGGATCCGCGCGGCCAGCTCGAACTGCAACTCCCGGGCGGCGGCGAGCATCTGGTCGTTGAGTTCCTGGATGAGCTGTGCCAGGTCGGCCCGGGCCATCCCCTCCCGGGAGGGCGTGCCGGCGGTGGCCCGACCGCGACTGCGGGTCTCCTTGACCGGGGCCTTACCCCGGGACAGTTGCCGGGCGGCCCCGCCGACCCGGGCGCTCTCGGTGTCCTCCGCCTCCCGGTAGATGTCGTCGAGGATGTCGTGGATCTTCTTGCGCAGCGGCTCGGGGCTGATCCCGTGCGCCTCGTTGTGCGCGATCTGCTTGGCCCGGCGACGGTTGGTCTCGTCGATCGCCAACGCCATCGAGGGGGTGATCTTGTCGGCGTACATGTGGACCTGACCCGAGACGTTACGGGCGGCCCGGCCGATGGTCTGGATCAGCGACCGGCCGCTGCGCAGGAAGCCCTCCTTGTCGGCGTCGAGGATCGCCACCAGGGAGACCTCGGGCAGGTCGAGACCCTCCCGCAGCAGGTTGATGCCGACCAGCACGTCGTAGTCGCCCTTGCGCAGCTCGCGCAGCAGCTCCACCCGGCGCAGGGTGTCGACCTCGGAGTGCAGGTAACGCACCCGGATGCCGTTCTCCAGCAGGTAGTCGGACAGGTCCTCGGCCATTTTCTTGGTCAGCGTGGTGACCAGCACCCGCTCGTCGCGCTCGGTGCGCAGCTTGATCTCGTGCATCAGGTCGTCGATCTGCCCCTTGGTCGGTTTGATCACGACCTCCGGGTCGATCAGACCGGTGGGGCGGATGACCTGCTCGACGAACTCGCCCTGGGCCTGCTCCAGCTCCCACGGGCCGGGGGTGGCGGAGAGGAAGACCATCTGGCCGACCCGCTCCAGGAACTCGTCGAAGCGCAGCGGCCGGTTGTCGGCGGCGCTGGGCAGCCGGAACCCGTGGTCGATGAGCATCCGCTTGCGCGAGGCGTCGCCCTCGAACATGCCGCCGATCTGCGGGATGGTGACGTGCGACTCGTCGACCACGGTGAGGAAGTCGTCGGGGAAGTAGTCGAGCAGGCAGTGCGGCGGGCTGCCGGGCAGCCGGCCGTCGATGTGCATCGAGTAGTTCTCGATGCCGGAGCAGAAGCCGACCTGCCGCATCATCTCCAGGTCGTAGGTGGTGCGCATCCGCAGCCGCTGCGCCTCCAGCAGCTTGCCCTGCCGTTCCAGCTCGGCCAGCCGCTCCCCCAGCTCGGCCTCGATGTCCCGGGTGGCCCGCTCCATCCGCTGCGGGCCGGCCGCGTAGTGGGTGGCCGGGAAGATCAACAGATTGTCGACCTCCTTGACCACGTCGCCGGTGAGCGGGTTGAGGTAGTAGAGCTTCTCCACCTCGTCACCGAACAGCTCGATCCGGACGGCCAGCTCCTCGTATGCCGGGATGATCTCCAGCGTGTCGCCCCGGACCCGGAACGTGCCCCGCTGGAAGGCCATGTCGTTGCGGGTGTACTGGATGTCGACCAGGCGGCGCAGCAACTGGTCGCGGTCGAGTTCCTGCCCGACGACGACCCGCACGGCCCGGTCGAGGTACTCCTCCGGGGTGCCCAGGCCGTAGATGGCCGAGACGGTGGCCACCACGATCGTGTCCCGCCGGGTGAGCAGCGACATGGTCGCCTTGTGCCGCAGCCGCTCGACCTCCTCGTTGATCGAGGAGTCCTTCTCGATGTAGGTGTCGGTCTGCGGGATGTACGCCTCGGGCTGGTAGTAGTCGTAGTAGGAGACGAAATACTCGACCGAGTTGTGCGGGAGCAGCTCGCTGAACTCCTTGGCGAGCTGGGCGGCGAGGGTCTTGTTGGGGGCGAGCACCAGGGTCGGCCGTTGCAGCCGCTCGACCAGCCACGCCGTGGTGGCGCTCTTGCCGGTGCCGGTGGCCCCGAGCAGCACGGTGTTACGATCGCCGCGCCGGACCCGACGCTCAAGATCATCGATGGCAGCCGGTTGGTCGCCGGCCGGTTGGAACTCACTGACGACCTGGAAGCGACCATCGAGCCGGGGAATGTCGAGCGCCATGGTCCCCACGGTACGCCGCAGGTCCGACACTTCCCCGCGATCGCCGGACAGCCGGTGATCAGCTTCGATATTGCCATTGTGGCCCACATCGCAGCCGGCTAGCCTGGACACCGTAGGCCGCTCGCGGCGGCCGACCGCGGCGGTGGCCGGGCCCTCGACAGGCTCCCACCGCCCGGCACCTGGGGTCGCAGCACCCGGACATCACCGGCGTGCGCATCCCGCGTGGTCGCGCCCCTGGCGCAGACCGGCCGCCGCGAGCGCCCCTGCACCTGTCTTCCCCCGGCCGCCGGCACCCCCGGGCCGTGTCCCGGCACCCCCGCCGGCGTCACTCCGCCCCGGCCGGCCCGTTCAACCACACGTGGACACCTCGCCCGACCAGCCACCACGCCCACCGGGAGCCGGTCCGGGCCGCCGCCGCGCCGGCCACCACCGTCACGCCGCGGCGGAGGGCCCGTCGGGCCGGCGGCGGATCACCCTGGTCGCCCTGGTCGTGGTCGCCGTCACCGCCGCCGCCACCCTCGTGGCCGGCCTGCTCGCCGGCACACAGGCCCCGACCACCACGACGCGGGCGCTCACCGACGAGGAGGCCGAGCGGCTCGCCGCCGTCCGGGTCGGCACCTACCGGGACGTCCGGGCCGGGGTACGGGTGGCCGTCGGCACCGGGGCCGGCCGCACCGACCTGGTCGGCTGGGTCGACTGGTCCCGTCCGCTGGCCTACCTCGACGTCGGCGGCCCGGGAGCCGGCCAGGACCGGGGCCTGGTGCAGGCCACCCCGTCGGCGGTGGTGCAGCGCCCCGACCCCGCCGCGATCGTGACCCCGGCCCGGCCACCCCTGGTGCCGCCCGGTGACCGCTGGCGGCTGCGGAACCCGCCACCGGGGCGGGGGCTCGCCGGGGCGCTCACCGTGCTCTTCGCGCTCGCCGCAGACCGGCCCGCACCCGCCGCACCGCTACGTGCCGGTGCCGGCCGGTGGCTCGGCCGGGAGACCCTCGGCGGCGACCCGGTCGACATCCTCCAGGCGGCGCTGTGGCCGCCCCCGGCACCCGCCGCCACCGCACCCACCGTCACCACCACATCCGCCGCCGCGCCGGACGGGCGGCCGGCCGACGACGCCGACCCCCGCTGGTGGGTGGACCGCGACGCGCGGCTGCGCCGCTGGTCGGGTCGGCTCGCCGACGGCACCCCGATCACGGTGGACCTGGACCGGGTCGACCGGCCGACACCCTGGCCCGTCGACGCGCTCGGCGGTCGGCCCGGACTGCCCCGCGCCGCCACCGACGAGGAGACCGCCCGGCTGGGCCGGCTCGCCACCCGGCTGCGCGCCGGGACCGGAAGCGCGGCGGTCACCGTGTCCGCACCCCTCGGCAGCGCCGCCAACCTGCGCGGCGGCGGCTGGCTGAGCTGGTCGGCCGGCGTCGCCTACCTGTCCGTCGCCGAACTGGACACCCTCGGCCGCCGGACGCTGCGGCGTCGGGACCGGGCCGGCTTCGCCCGGGCGGACGTACCGGTCGGACCGCACGCCGCGGCCGCCGGACCGTCGGCGGCACCGCCGCTGCCGCTGCCGACCGGGGCGGGCTGGCGGCTCGCGGGCCAGCCGGTCGACGAGTTGGACGCACTGCTCGACGCGGCGGTGCGGGCCGCAGGACCGGCCCCGGACGCCACCACCACGGTGCACGTCCGCAGCGACCGACGGGCCGGCCGCCCGGTGGACGTGTTCGAGGTACGCCGCCAGGGCCAGCGGCTGCGGTACTGGCTGGACCGTTCCGGCTTCCTGCACCGGTTGGAGCTGCGCACCACCGGCGGGCTGTGGGCACAACTGGAGCTGACCCCCGGCCCGCTGCCGGCGGGGATCGTCCCCGCGCACCGGAAGCCGTCCCCGCCCACGCCGCGCGGTTGACCCGGCAGGACGGTCAGGGCCGCCAGCCGCTCCGCGCCGCCCAGTCCTGCGCCCGCAGGTGTTCCTCGGCGAACCACGGGGCGTCGGCGATGCCGGACCCTCCGCCGTCCGGTGCCGACGCCGCCAGCTCCCGCTGCACCGCCGGGTACGCCGCCCGTCGATCGGGATCGGCACGCAGGTGGTCACGCATCAGCAGGGCGTGCCGCCAGCCGGCCGAGCCCGCCACCCGCAGGTGCACGGCGACCGGCCGGCCCGGGTCCGCGCTGCCGTGCAGCCGCTGCTCCCAGCCCTCGTCACCGCCCCCACCCGTCCCGGCGTCGCGACCCAGCCAGCGGGGGCGGTCCCCCCGTACGCCGGGCACCCTCGGGAAGCCGGCGTCGGCGAGCCGGCCCGCCAACGGACCGTCCGCCTCGGCCATCGACGGCACGGTCACCTGCACGTCGATGACGTCCGGCCCGGCCAGCCCGGGGACAGCGGTGGGACCGACATGGTCGATCCGCAGGTCGTCGGGGGCCAGCGCGTGCCGGATCCGGGCGGCGAGCCGGGCGTACTGCTGCGGCCAGGTCGGGTCAGGCGCGGTCGGCACCACCGGCCGGCCCGGGGCGACCCGCCGTTCCCGCACGTTGCGTTCGTAGGGCACCAGGCGTGCCGACCAGAGGGCGTCCACGGCGGCGTGCAGCTCGTCGAGGCCGCCGTCGTTGTCGAGCACCACGTCGGCCGCCGCGCCACGACGGGCGTCGTCGGCCTGCGCGGCGATCCGCCGCTCGGCCTCCGCACGGCTCATCCCCCGGGTCCGCGTCAACCGCTCCAGCCGGGTGGCCACGGCCGTCCGCACCACCACCACCAGGTGGTACGTCGGCGCGAGCCCCACCTCCACCAGCAGCGGTACGTCGTTGACCACCACCGCGTCGGCGGGTGCCGCGGCGAACAGCTCGGCGGAGCGGGCGCGTACCCGGGGGTGGGTGATCTCCTCAAGCCGGCGACGGGCGGTCGCGTCGGCGAAGACCAGCGCGCCCAGCGCCGCCCGGTCCAGTGCCCCGTCGGCGGTCAGCACCCGGTCGGAGAAGGCGGCGACGATCGCGGCCAACCCCTCGGTGCCCGGTGCCACCACCTCCCGGGCTATCCGGTCGGAGTCGACGATCACCGCGCCCCGCTCGGCCAGCCGGGCCGCCACGGCGCTCTTGCCGGACCCGATGCCACCGGTCAACCCCACCCTCAGCACCGACCCAGTCAACCGGATCGCCGCCCACCCCACCACACCGCCCCACCCGACCACCACCACGCCGAACCGGCCCGGCGCGCCCGGGGCCGCCCGCCCGGGTCGTCGCGCACAGTCGGCCAGGTAGCGGTATCCGGCACCGGTGAGACCGCAATATCGCCACCCCTGAGTCGATCATCCCCGTCGCGGGACGGGAGCGGAGACACCCGGACAGCACGGAGCCCCGGCCCCCGGCCGCGTGGCGGGTCGGGGCCGGGGGTCCGGTGTGGGAGCGGCTACCCGCGCCCC
>NZ_JBMDWU010000511.1:0-19954 GCF_048594385.1 Micromonospora sp.
CCGCCCTGCGGCCGGGGTGCCGCCCCCCCCGCCGGAGGTGGGGCGTCGGCGGTTCAGTGCCGGCCGTTCTCGGCCGCGCTCACCGTCAGCCGGTGCCGGCTGCTGTCGTCGCTGGAGAACGGCCACAGCCGGTCGGCGTACGCGACCAGTTCGGCCAACTGCTCCCGGCTCAACCCGGCCGACGAGATGCTGGCGTGCACGTCGGCCCGGTACCGGCCGTCGTCGTCGCGCCCGAGCTTCGCCTCGGCGGTCACCTGCACCGTGTGCGCCTCGTCGGTGATCTCCCCGGCCGCCTCGACCGCCGCGTGGTGCAGGCAGGAGGCGAAGGCGGCGGCGAGCAGTTGCTCCGGGGTCAACCCGGTGCAGTGCGGCGCGAGCGGTGACGCCAGCGCGGTGGAGAGCCCACCGTCGTCGGTGCGTACGTGCCCGCCCGTGGCGGTCGCGCTGGCCTCGTGCAGCCAGGAACTCGGATCCGGCATCGCGTTCCCCCCTCATCCGTCGGCCGGGTTCCCGGCCACGAACGGGTGAAACGCCCGCCCGGCGCGCCGACGGCTTCGATCAGACCGGTCCGGTCCGGGACCAGTCGTGCAGCGCCACCGCCTCGGTCTCCTCGGCGGCCGCCCGTTCGGTCCACGGCGACACCGGCGCGGTACGGGGCCGGGGCACCGAGGCCAGCATCGGCACGTAGACCCGGGCGTCGACCACCTCCGCCAGCTCCAGCGCCGCCACCAGACTGCTGGGCCGCTCGCACGGGTCGTCGGCGAGACAGCGCCGGCACAGGTCGGCCACCTCGGCCGGGAGTCCGGCGACCGGCGGCAACGGCTCCGGCGTGATCTTCCGCCGGGACCCGACCAGCTGGGTGGCGGTGGTCCCCGCCGCGTACGGCAGCCGTGCGGTGAGGCAGTAGTAGAGCAGGACACCGACGGCGTACATGTCGGCGGCGGGGGTGGCCGGCTGCCTGTCGAACTGTTCCGGGGCCAGGTACGCCGGAGTCCCCATCAGCATGCCGTCCGGGCTGTGGTCGGGTGCGCCGGCCGGGGTCGCGATACCGAAGTCGAGCACCTTCGCCCCCGACGGGGTGAGCATCACGTTGGCCGGTTTGACGTCGCGGTGCACGATCCCGTGGGCGTGCGCCGCCGCGAGTGCGGCGGCCACCTCGGCGCAGACCCGGACCGCGATCCGCCAGTCCAACGGGCCGGCCCGCAGGTGCGCGGCGAGGGTCTCGCCCTCCACCAGCTCCATCACGATGTACGGCATCTCCCGGCCGGGCAGGGCCGTCGAGGTGCCGAAGTCGTGGACACTGGCGACGTTGGGGTGCACCAGCCGGGCGGCGGACCGGGCCTCGGCCCTGATCCGCTCGACCGAGGTCTGCTCGCCCCGGTGGGCGGGGGACATCAGCTTCACCGCGACCGGCCGGTCCAGGACGACGTCGTGGGCCCGCCAGACCTCCGACATCCCACCCATGCCGATGCGCTGTTCGAGCTGGTAACGCCCGGCCAGCGTCCTCATCGACCCGCTCCCGTCCATGCCGAACGCGTCGCCGGGGTGGCGATGGCGCTGTCGAGCCGGTACCCGGCCGCTGTGCTGGGCAAACCGTGTCCGCCCCGCCCCGTGGACCCGATCCCACGCCGGTGGACCCGGTCGGGCCACCCCGGCCCGACCCCGGGTGCGGTAGCTTGCCGTCAGTGGCCCGCGACCGCCGGCCGCCGGAGGGAGGCCCCGATGGGCGAGGTGACCGTACGCTTCGTCGGTGGACCGGCCCACGACCTGGTCCGGGTCCTGCCGGCCGACCCGGCGGGGGTGCCGCCCGCCCGCTGGGTGCTGCGCCACCCGGACGCCCCGCCGGCCCCCGGCGGGGGCGGTCCCGACCACCTCTACCAGCGGGACCAGCCGGCCGGCGACGACCAGTGGACGATGTCCTTCGTGCACACCTACCCGACCGGCATGAGCCAGTAGCCGCACGCCGCGCCGGCCCGTGGGTGGCCGGGCGCGATCCGGGGAACCGCCCCCCGACGCCGCCGGGCCCGGTACGGTCGAGCGGGGCCGCGCGCACAGCGGGCGCACAGGATGCGCACAGGGCAGCGCCAGTAACCGGTCCCACGATGGGGGCATGGTGACCGAGGGGCAGACCGCACCGCACCGGATCGAGTTGCGCCGCCCCGACGGCGAACCCGTCCGGGTGCTGGTGGTCGACGACGAACCCACCCTGACCGACCTGCTGTCGATGGCGCTGCGCTACGAGGGGTGGCAGGTGCGCAGCGCGGGCAACGGGATGGCGGCGTTGAGCGCGGCCCGGCAGTTCCAGCCCGACGCGGTGGTGCTCGACGTGATGCTCCCCGACCTGGACGGCTTCCAGGTGCTGCGCCGGCTGCGCGAGCAGACCCCGACCGTGCCGGTGCTCTTCCTGACCGCCCGCGACGCCGTCGAGGAACGGATCGCCGGCCTCACCGTCGGCGGCGACGACTACGTAACCAAGCCGTTCAGCCTGGAGGAGGTCATCGCCCGGCTGCGCGCCCTGCTGCGGCGTACCGGCTTCGCGGTGACCGCCCGGGAGGAGGCCGTGCTCACCGTCGGCGACCTCACCCTCGACGAGGACAGCCACGAGGTACGCCGGGGCGACGACCTGATCACCCTGACCGCCACCGAGTTCGAACTGCTGCGCTACCTGATGCGCAACCCGCGTCGGGTGCTCAGCAAGGCGCAGATCCTCGACCGGGTGTGGAACTACGACTTCGGCGGGCAGGCCAACGTGGTCGAACTGTACATCTCGTACCTGCGCAAGAAGATCGACGTGGGGCGCGCGCCGATGATCCACACCCTGCGCGGCGCCGGCTATGTCCTCAAACCCGCGCCGTGACCCGGTCGGTCGCCTCCGCCGCCGGCTGGCCGGCGGCCAGCGGCGTCACCGGTTGGCGGGCTGGTCCCTGCGCCGCCGGCTGGTGCTCACCGTGGTCGCGCTGCTGGCGCTGGTCAGCATCGGCATCGGCGGGCTGACCACGGTCGCGCTACGGCACTTCCTGATCAACCAGGTCGACACCCAGCTCGCCGGGGACAACCGCCGCTTCGACAGCCGGCTGCCCTGGGACCGGACCCCGGGCCAGCCCCGCCCCCTCGACCAGGCCACCGGCCGGCAGGGACAACCCGACCCGCCACCGACGTACCCGGTCGGCTCGATCGGGATGCGGATCGTCCCGCAGGAGCAGCCGTCGGCCCGCATCCGCAGCGCCTCCGGCGCGACCGAGGCGCTCGCCGCCGCCGACGTCGCCCCGCTGACCGGGCTGCCCGCCGACAGCAGGCCGCACACCGTCGACCTCGGCGAGCGCGGCGACTACCGGGCGGTGGCCCGCCAGGTTCCCGGCGGCGACACCCTGGTCTTCGCCATCCCGCTGCGCCCCGTGCAGGAGACCGTCTGGTGGATGGTCGTCGCCCAGGCCGGCGTCGCCACCGCCGGCCTGCTCATCGCCGGCAGCCTGGGCGCGCTGATCGTCCGGGCCACGCTGCGCCCGCTGCACCGGGTGGCGGCCACCGCCGGGCGGGTCGCCGAACTGCCGCTGGACCGGGGTGAGGTGGCGCTGTCGGTACGGGTGCCCGCCGCCGACACCGACCCGCGTACCGAGGTGGGGCAGGTCGGCGCGGCGCTGAACCGGATGCTGGGCCACGTCGCCGCCGCGCTCGCCGCCCGGCAGGCCAGCGAGACCCGGGTACGCCAGTTCGTCGCCGACGCCTCGCACGAGCTGCGGACCCCGCTGGCCGCGATCCGGGGCTACGCCGAGGTGGCCCGGCGGGGCCGGGACCGGGTACCGCCGGACGTGGCCCACGCGCTGCGCCGGGTCGAATCCGCCAGCACCCGGATGACCAGCCTCGTCGACGACCTGCTGCTGCTGGCCCGGCTGGACTCCGGACGGCCGCTGGCCACCGGGCCGGTCGACCTGACCGCGCTGGTGGTCGACGCGGTCAGCGACGCGCACGTGGCCGGCGACGGACACCGCTGGCAGCTCGACCTGCCCGACGAGGCGGTGGAGGTGCCCGGCGACGCCGTCCGGCTGCACCAGGTGGTGGCGAACCTGCTCGCCAACGCGCGGGTGCACACCCCGCCCGGCACCACCGTCACCACCCGCATCGCCCCGGTATCCGACGCGGTGGAACTCAGCGTCACCGACGACGGCCCCGGGGTGCCCCCGGAGCTGCGCGACGAGGTCTTCGAACGGTTCGCCCGGGGCGACAGCTCACGGTCCCGGCAGCACGGCAGCACCGGCCTCGGCCTGGCCATCGTGGCCGCCGTGGTGGAGGCCCACCACGGCACCGTCGAGCTGGAGAGCCGACCGGGCCGGACGGTCTTCACCGTCCGGCTGCCGGCCACCCCGACGCCCCCGGACCGCGCCACGCCCGTGCCGCCGCAACCGGTCGCGCCCGCGCCGCCGGATTCCACAGCCCACGCATAGCTCGGTCACGGGGCGGCCCCAACCCGCTGGTCGAGGCTGGCCGCATGGACAGAACCGAGAGCCTGCTGACGACGCCGGCCGATCCGCCGGACGACACCGCGACCGCACCCCCGTCCGGTCCGCGCGCCACCGCGACCGCACCGCCGGCCCGCTCGGCGTCGTCGCACCCGGACAGCGGCGACGCGACCCGCCGCGGCCCGCGCTGGGTCAGGCCCGCGCTGGCGGTGCTGCTGCTCGGCACCGGCCTGCTCTACCTGTGGGGCCTGGGGGAGTCCGGCTGGGCGAACTCGTTCTACTCGGCGGCGGTGCAGGCCGGCTCCGAGAGCTGGAAGGCGTTCTTCTACGGCTCCTCCGACGCGGCCAACTCGATCACCGTCGACAAGACGCCGGCCGCGCTGTGGCTGATGGCCCTGTCGGTACGGATCTTCGGACTGAACAGCTGGGCGATCCTGGTGCCGCAGGCGCTGCTCGGCGTCGCCTCGGTCGGCGTCCTGTACGCCACCGTCCGCCGCTGGTACGGCCCGGCCGCCGGGCTGATCGCCGGAACGGTCCTGGCGCTCACCCCGGTCGCCACCCTGATGTTCCGGTTCAACAACCCGGACGCGCTGCTGGTCCTGTTGCTCGTGCTCGGCGCGTACGCCACGGTCCGGGCGGTGGAGACGGCCGGCACCCGGTGGATCGTGCTGGTCGGGGTGCTGGTCGGCTTCGGCTTCCTCACCAAGATGCTCCAGGCGTTCCTGGTGGTCCCGGTCTTCGCCGGGGTCTACCTGCTGGCCGCGCCGACCGGCTTCTGGCGGCGGATCCGGCAGTTGCTGCTGGCCGGCCTGGGGCTGGTCGTCGCCGCCGGCTGGTGGGTGGCCACCGTGGAACTGGTCCCGGCCAGCGCCCGGCCGTACGTCGGCGGGTCGCAGACCAACAGCATCCTGGAGCTGACCCTCGGCTACAACGGCCTCGGCCGGATCACCGGTGACGAGGAGGGCAGCGTCGGCGGCGGCCGGATGGGCGGTGGCGGTGGCGGTGGCGGTGGACCGTTCTCCGGGCAGACCGGCTGGTTGCGGATGTTCGACACCGAGGTCGGCGGCCAGATCTCCTGGCTGCTGCCGGCCGCCCTGATCCTGCTCGTCGCCGGCCTGGTGCTGGCCGGCCGGGCGGCCCGCACCGACCGCCGTCGCGCCGGGCTGCTGCTGTGGGGCGGCTGGCTGCTGGTCACCGGGCTGATCTTCAGCTTCATGTCCGGCATCTTCCACGCGTACTACACCGTCGCCCTGGCCCCGGCGGTCGGCGCGCTGGTCGGCATCGGCACCGTCCTGCTCTGGCGGGAACGCCGGGCCGCCGCCGGACCCGTCCCCCCGGTCACCGGTGCCACGGTGCCCGCCGGGCCGGTCGCCGCTTCGGCTGTCCACCCGGGACCGACGCCGGGGGCCGACCTCGGGCCAGCGCAGCCTGCCGCCGGCACGGCACAGCCCACCGCCGGTGCCGTGACGACTGCCGCCGGTGCCGCGTCGGAGGCCGCTGGTCGGCGGCCCGCCCGGTGGCGGGGGTGGTTCGCCACCGGTGCCCTGGCCGGTGCCCTCGCGGTGACCGCCTGGTGGTCGTGGCGACTGCTCGGTCGCAGCGTCGACTTCCAGCCCTGGCTACGGTCGGCCGTGCTGGTCGCCGGGCTCACCGTGGCGGTGCTGATCGTGCTCGCCCGCCGGCTGCCCCGGCGTCTGGTGCCGGTGGTGCTGGCGCTCGGCGCGTCGGCCGCGCTGGCCGGCCCGGCGGCGTACGCGGCGCAGACCGCCGGCACCCCGCACACCGGGTCCATCCCGAGCGCCGGCCCGACCGTGCAGGGCGGCTTCGGCTCGGGTCGTGGCGGGCCCGGTGGTCGGATGGGCAACGGCATGGAGTTCCCCGGTGGTGGCGGCTTCCCCGGTGGTGGCGGCTTCCCGGGCGGCAACCGGGACGGCGGCACCGGTCGGAACGGTCAGCCCCCCGGCTTCCCCGGCGGTACCGCCAACGGCGGCACCGGCCAGTTCCCCGGCTTCCCCGGCCAGGACGGCGGTTCCGGTCCGAACGGCGGTGCCGGTCCGAACAGCGGTGCCGGTCCGAACAGCGGCACCGGTCAGGACGGCGGGCGTACGAGGGGTGGCCAGGGGCGCATGGCCGGCGGGATGAGCGGCCTGCTCGACTCCCGGGAGCCGAGCGCCGCGCTGAAGGCGCTGCTGACGGCCGACGCCGACGACTACACCTGGATGGCGGCGACCGTCGGCTCCAACAACGCCTCCGGCTACCAGCTCGCCACCGGCCGGCCGGTGATGGCGGTCGGCGGCTTCAACGGCAGCGACCCGTCACCCACGCTGGCCCGGTTCCAGGAGTACGTGGCCGCCGGGAAGATCCACTACTTCGTCGGCGGGGGCGGCTTCCGGGCCAACGGCGGCAGCTCCGCCTCCCAGGAGATCGCCACCTGGGTCACCGAGAACTTCACCGCGCAGACCGTCGACGGGGTCACCGTCTACGACCTGACCGACGCCGGACAGGAGGCACAGGGATGACCACGATCGGCAGCCCCCGGCCCGCCGTGCAGACCCGGACCGGCACCCCGACCGCCGTGCTCGACGTGGTGGTGCCGGTCTACAACGAGGAGGCCGACCTCGGTCCCTGCGTACGCCGGCTGCACGAGCACCTGAGCGCGCACTTCCCGTACCCGTTCCGGATCACCGTGGCGGACAACGCCAGCGTCGACGGCACCCTCGCCGTGGCCGAGGCGCTGGCCGCCGAACTCCCGCACGTCGAGGTACGGCACCTGAGCGCCAAGGGACGCGGCCGGGCGCTGCGTGCCGCGTGGTCGGCGTCGGACGCCCCGGTGCTGGCGTACATGGACGTGGACCTGTCGACCGACCTGGCAGCGTTGCTGCCGCTGGTCGCCCCGCTCATCTCCGGCCATTCGGACCTCGCCATCGGCACCCGGCTGGCCCGGACCTCCCGGGTGGTGCG
This sequence comes from Micromonospora sp., assembly GCF_048594385.1. Taxonomy (NCBI): domain Bacteria; kingdom Bacillati; phylum Actinomycetota; class Actinomycetes; order Micromonosporales; family Micromonosporaceae; genus Micromonospora; species Micromonospora sp. The sequence continues at coordinate 7,419 of NZ_JBMDWU010000511.1, forward strand.
GGGCGCCAAACGGGAGGTGATCTCCCGGGCCTACAACCTGCTGCTGCGGGGCGCTCTCGCCGCCCGGTTCTCCGACGCGCAGTGCGGCTTCAAGGCCATCCGCGCCGACGTGGCCCGGGAGCTGCTGCCGCTGGTGCAGGACACCGGGTGGTTCTTCGACACCGAGCTGCTGGTGCTCGCCCAGCGCGCCGGACTGCGCATCCACGAGGTGCCGGTGGACTGGGTCGACGACCCCGACAGCCGGGTCGACATCGTGGCCACCGCGCTGGCCGACCTGCGCGGCATCGGCCGGCTGGGGCGGGCCCTGGTCACCGGGGCGTTGCCGCTGGCCGCGCTGCGCGCCCAGTGGGGCCGGGCACCGCTGGCCGCCGCACCGGCGCGGGTGCCGGCCGGGCTGCCCGGCCAGTTGGCCCGGTTCGCCCTGGTCGGCGTGGTCAGCACGGTGGCGTACCTGGTGCTGTTCGTGGCGACCCGGGGGATGCTCGGCGCGCAACCGGCGAACCTGCTGGCGTTGCTGGTGACGGCGGTGGGCAACACGGCGGCGAACCGGCGGCTCACCTTCGGCATCACCGGCCGGCGGTCCGCCGGCCGCCACCACCTGCAGGGGTTGCTCGCCTTCGCCCTCGGCCTGGCGTTGACCAGCGGCGCGCTCGCCGCCCTGCACTCGGTCGGCACCCCGTCCCGGCCGGTCGAACTGGCCGTGCTGGTGGTCGCGAACCTGGCCGCGACGGCGCTGCGGTTCCTGCTGCTGCGCCTGGCGATGCACCACCGCCGGGCCTGACCGGCCGGGCGGTGGCGCGTCGCGATCTCCGTGCCCCGCCCGCACCGCCGGGCAGCCGGCACGGGCCGTGCGGTGCGGGGCCCGCAGGACCGGTCCGGGCGGCGCGGGGCGGGACGACCCGGTCCGGGCGGGCCTCAGTTCACCGGTGTGACCACCACACCTGCGGAATGCTCTCGCGGATGTCCCCCGTGGGGCACCTCGGGCAGCGCGACGGTACGCGCCACCGCCTCCGTGACCCCGGGGGAGAAGTCGGCGGTGGTCGCCCGGACGATCAGTTCCGGGTCCAGCCGTACCGACGTGGTGCTGCCCGAACCGAGCAGGGTGAGCAGGGCGTGTAGGGCCTGCGAGCCCATGTCCCGCAGCGGGGTACGGATCGAGGTGAGCGGCACCAGGAGTTGGGCGTCCACGTCGATGTCGTTGTACCCGACGACCGCCACCTCCCGACCGACCCGCAGGCCGTGGTCGCGCAGGGTGCCCATCGCCCCGATCGCGGCGAAGTCGTTGACCGCGAAGACCCCGTCGGGACGACCGGTGTCCAGCAGCCCGGCCATCGCCGAGGCCCCACCGGCGACGTCGAAGGTGGACGGTGCGACCCACCGGGGGTCGACCGGCACACCCCGGGCCTTCGCCGCGGCGAGGAAGCCCGCGACCCGGTCGGCGGCGGTGCTGGCGTGCCCGGGACCGGCGATCACCGCCAGCCGCCGGCAGCCCACGTCGATCAGGTGCTCGGCGGCGAGCCGACCACCGAGGCGGTCCCGGCCGGTCACCGACGGGAAACCCCGGGAGGCCCGACTGACCAGCACGAACGGTACCCCGTCGGCGGCCAGCCGGGCCAGCATCGGATCGTTGCGGCGGGCGTCACCGATGATCAGCCCGTCCACCCGTTCCCCGATCAACCGCTGGATGCGCACCGCCCGCGCCTCGTCGTCGTCCCAACTGCTGCTCACCACCGCCTGGTAGCCGGCGGCGGCAGCGGCGGCGTCGATGCCCTCGAAGACGGTGGCCAGCACGATGTCGGTGATCCGGGGGACCAGCACGCCGATCACCCCGGTCTTGCCGCTGCGCAGGCTGGCCGCCCAACGGTCCCGGTGGAAGCCCAGTTCCCGGGCGGCGGCCACGATCCGGGCCGCGGTCGCCGGGGCGACCCGGACGTCGTCGCCGCGCAGCACCCGGGAGACCGTGGAAACGTGCACCCCGGTGTGGCCGGCGACGTCGCGCAGGGTCACCCGCTTGTTCACTGTGCCTCCCGTGCCGGACCGGTACCCGTACCCGGCAACCTAGCTGAGATGACTGCCCCCGTTCACATCGAAGGTCATGCCGGTGACCGTGGCGCAGGAATCGGAGAGCAGGAACAGCACGATGTCGGCGATCTCCTGCGCCGAGGAGACCCGGCCCAGGGGCATCCGGGCCCGCAGCCCCGCCTTCTGTTCGGCGGTGAGCCGGTCGTGCATCGGGGTCGCCACCGGGCCGGGCGCGACGGCGTTGACCCGTACCGCCCGCGGTCCGAAGTCGACGGCCAGGTGCCGCATCAGGCCCAGCACCCCCGCCTTCGCCGCCGCGTACGCCGTGCCCGACAGCCGGGTGCCGCCGTCACGGGCGTTGAGGCTGCTCATCAGCACCAGCGACCCCCCGCCGGCCGCCGCCATCCGGGGCACCACGGCCTGGGAGACGACGAACGCGGCGGTGAGGTTGTTGCGCAGGGTGCGTTCCCACTCGGCGAGGCTGGTCTGTTCGATGCCACCGGCGCTGACCACCCCGGCCAGGTGGGCCACCCGGCGCGGGGTGCCGATCGCGTCGACGAACCCGCCGACCGCGACCGGGTCGGCGGCGTCCACGCCGGTGGCGACGTCCAGCACGTGCACCGTCTCGCCCCGGGCGTGGGCGGCGGCGACCACCGCCGCACCGATGCCGCTGGCCCCGCCGGTCACCAGCAGGCTCACGACGTACCGCCGAGGATCTCGTCGCGGGCCCGCCGGTAGGCGTCGGACAGCAGCATCTCCGGCTGGGAGTAGACGACGAAGCGGACGCCCCGGTCGATCCAGCGGCGGGCCTCCTCGGCTGAGTAGGCGAGCATGCCGGCGACCCGGCCGGCGGCGACCACCCGCTCGACGAAGTCGACCGCGTGCTTCTCCACCTCCGGGTGGGTGGGCTGGTAGCCCAGGCCCAGCTTGACCGACAGGTCGGCCCGGCCGAGCATCAGCACGTCGAGGTCGGCGGCGAGGATGTCGTCCAGGTTGGCCAGCCCGGCCGGGGTCTCGACCAGGGCGACGACCGTGGTGTTCTGCCCGGCCCAGGTCAGGTAGCGGTCGAAGTCGCCCCGGGCGGTGCCGTGCCCGGCGGCCCGCGCCGCCGAGCACAGCGTCCGGTCACCGACCGGCGGGTAGTGGGTCAGCCGGGCCGCCTCGACGGCCTGCGCGCCGGTCTCCACCAGCGGCAGCACCACCCCGCCGGCGCCGCTGTCCAGGGACCAGAGCAGGTCCTTCTCCTCGATCCGGCGCAGCCGGACCAGCGGGGTGGTCCCCGCCGAGCCGGCCGCCCGGACCATCGCCAGCACGCTCTGCTCGTCGGCGGCGGCGTGCTCGGTGTCGACGACGAGGAAGTCGTAGCCGAGGGCGCCGAGGATCTCGCCGATCGCCGGTTCCTGCAGCAGGGTCAGGCTGCCGAGGGCGACGCCACCGTCGCGCAGCACCTCGGCCAGCCGGCTCGGACGGGGAAACATCAGGACTCCAGCTTCTGCACGCCGCCGCAGTCGCGGTTGGCCGGCACCTCGCCGACGATCTTCAGGGCGGCGTCGACGACGGAACCGTCGTGCCACTCACCGACCTCCGGCAGCTTCTCAATGATCTTGTTGTCGAGCAGCCACTTGCCGTCCTCGGCGGTCACCGTGGCGGTGTCCACCCGACCGTTCGGGTCCATGTACGGCCACTGGTCGGTGCCGTACAGCTTGGTGATCGTCTCCGCCGGCACCTTGGTCCGCTCGGCCACGATCTTGATGACGTCGTCCTTGTTGGCCGGGTCCTGGTAGTAGCGCACACCCTCCAGCCAGCCGGCCATCCACCGGGCCGCGACCTCGGGCCGCTTGCTGATGAAGTCCTGCGACATGGTGATCAGGCCCTGCTCCTGGTTCGGGGCCACCTCGTTCATCGCCAGCACCCGCTTGGCCTGCCCGTCGGTGATGAGCTGGTACGCCAGCGGCTGCACCACGAAGCCGGCGTCCACCGCACCGCTCTTGAGCGCGTTGGCCGTGTCCGGGTAGCTCAGGGTGACGATCTGCCCCAGGTCGGACTGCTTGAGCCCGACCTCACCCAGCGCCCGGTCCAGCCAGTACTCGGTGGTCGAACCCTTGGCCAGGATGGCGACCTTCTTGCCCTTGAGGTCGGCCACGCTCTTCAGACCGCCGTCGAAGGCCTGGGTACGGGCCAGCAGGAGGTTGTCCGAGGCGCACCGGTACTGCTGCCGGTCGGCCACCGCCCGCACCCGCAGCCCCTGGTTGACCGCGTTGAACAGCGCGCCACCGGTACCCGGGATGTTCACGTCCAGCTTGCCCTGACCCTGCACCGCGAGCCGGGAGTAGATGTCGGCGTTGCTGAACTCCACCTCGACCTTGTGCTTGCCGAAGAAGCCCTTCGCGTCGGCCACCATCATCGGGGCCAGCGAGAGGATCTCCAGCGAGTTGACCGTCACCTTGTCGGTGCCGCCGGCCCCCGTCGACTCCGCGTCGTTCCCGCAGGCCGCGGTGCCGAGCAGCAGGCTCGCCCCCAACAGCGCGGCGATGACACCCTTGTTCTTGATTGTCATGATTGGCCCTCCGTCCAGCTGAAGAAGCGCCGCTGCACGCGCAGCGTCACCGTGGTGAGGAAAAAGCCCATCGCCGCGATCACCGCGAGCGTGGCGTACATGTTGTCGATCTGATAGATCTGCCAGTAACGCCAGGTCATCGACCCGACGCCGTCGCTGGCGGCGAGGAACTCACCGGCGATCGTGCCCAGCAGGGCGAGCCCCGCGGCCAGCCGGATACCGGCGAAGATGGACGGCAGGGCGCCCGGCAGCACGATCTTCCAGAGGATCTGCTGCCGGCCGGCACCCAGGTTGCGGGCCATCAGGATCAGCCGCTCGTCGACCTGGAGCACTCCGGACATCGCGTTCACCACCGCCGGGAAGAACGAGATGATGCCGGCGAGCACCACGATCGGCCGTCCGCCGGTGCCGAAGATGACCAGCAGCAGCGGCAGGATCGCCACCACCGGGATCGGGTACGTGATGGCGATCAGCGGATCGATCAGCACCCGCACCCACCGCGACCGTCCCATCGCGATGCCCAGCAGCGTCGCCGGGATCACGCCGAGCAGGAAACCGAGCAGGATGCGCTGGGCGGTGATCCCGATGTTCGGCAGCAGCTCCCCGGAGGAGAACAGGTCGACCAGCGCCTGCACGCACTCCGACGGGGCCGGGAAGAAGGTCTTGTCGATCAGCCCGGCCATGCTGCCGCCCTGCCACAGCGCCAGCACCACGACCACCGGCACCATGCTGCCCAGCCCGCTGCTGAGCAGCTTGAAGCCGCGACCCGGTGGGCGTTCCGCGCGGGGGTCCACCGCGTAGCGGACCACGGGTTCGTCGGTCGCCCGCTCCCGGGTCGGCACGCTCTGCTCGCTCATCGGTCCCCCTTCGCTTCCGCCCACTCGGCCGCCAGGGTGGCGTCCCGCAACTGCGCCCACAGGTGGCGTTTCAACTCGGTGAACCGCGGGTCCAACTCGACGTCGCGAGTACGCGGCCGGGGGAACGGCACCCGGATCTCCTCGACCACCCGGGTCGGTCGGGGCCCGAGCACGATGATCCGGTCCGCCAGCAGCAGCGCCTCCTCGATGCTGTGCGTGATGAACAGGACCGTCTTGCGGTGCTTCGACCAGACCTGGAGCAGCTCGTCCTGCAGCAGCGTGCGGGTCTGGGCGTCCACCGCCGCGAACGGCTCGTCCATCAGCAGGACCTCGGGGTCGCTGGCCAGGGCCCGGGCGATCCCGGCCCGCTGGCGCATGCCGCCGGACAACTCGTGCGGCTTGTTGTCGGCGAACGCCTCGATGCCCATCATCGTCAGGTGCTCCCGGGCGACCTCCCGCCGCCGGGCGGCGGGCACCCCGCGCAGCTCCAGCCCGAAGCCGACGTTGTCGGCGATGGACCGCCACGGGATCAGCGCGTAGTCCTGCCAGACGATCGAGGTGAGCGGGCCGGCGGCGGTGCGCTCGCCGACGAACCGGATCTCCCCGTCGTCCGGCCGGCGCAGCCCGCCGAGCAGGCCGAGCAGCGTCGACTTGCCGCATCCGCTCGGCCCGATCACGCAGACGAACTCCTGCGCCTCGATCGTGGTGCTGAGGCTGCCGACCACCGACAGTCGGCTCCCGTCGGCCCGGGGATACCCCTTGGCCACGTTGTCGATCTCGATGCGCATGGTCACTGCCCTCCGTGGGCCGGCAGGTCGGAGTAGTTGTGGTGCCACCAGTCGGCGATGTCGCGCCGCCTGGCGAACCAGACGCCGGGCAGGTCCTGCGCCCAGGCGATCAGGTCACGCAGCGCGGAGGCCCGCCCGGCCTGGCCGATCAGCCGGGCGTGCAGCCCGATCGAGATCATCTTGGGGGAGGTCTCGCCCTCCTCCCACAGGTACTCGATGCCCCGCCGGCAGTTCTCGAAGAAGTCCGTCGGGTTGCCGTAGCCGGGGCTGAAGGCGAACCGGCCGTCGTTGTACGTGTGCGTGTACGGCACCACCAGGTGCCGCTGGTCGGCCACCTGCACCCAGTACGGCAGGTCGTCGTTGTAGGCGTTGGAGTCGTACCGGAAGCCGCCCTCCTCGACCAGCAGCCGGCGGGTCCGGTCCGACGGGGCGTACCGGGAGTACCAGCCGACCGGGCGTTCCCCGCACAGCTCGGTGATCGTCGCCACCGCCTGCCGGATCTCGGCGCGTTCCTCGTCCTCGGTCATCCCCGACGGCTCCCGCCAGCGCAGGCCGTGCGAGCAGATCTCGTGCCCGGCGTCGACGAACGCCCTGGTCAGCGGCCGGTTACGGGCCAGCGCCTCGGCGCAGCCGTACACGGTCACCGGGGTCTGCGTCCGGTCGAACAGCCGCAGCAGCCGCCACGCGCCGGCCCGGCTGCCGTACTCGTAGACCGACTCCTGGGACAGGTCCCGGTGCTCGGCGCTGGTCGGCGTGTACGAGATCTCGCCGACCCACTCGTTGACGCTGTCACCGTCGAGGAGGCTGTGTTCGGCGCCCTCCTCGTAGTTGAGGCACAGGCTCACCGCCACCCGGGCGCCACCGGGCCACTCGACGCGGGGCAGGTCCCCGCCGTAGCCGATGAAGTCCCGCTCGGTGCCGGGTTCGACTCTGATCACCATGTCGTCGTGTCCTTTCTGCCGGATCGGCCGGCCCCAGCGGGAACCGGCGGCGGACCGCCGTTCGGATTCGGTGCCCCGCCGCGCACCAGCGCGGTGAGGTCTCGCAGTCGGGTCGCCCCGGGCGCGCGGGCCAGCCCGTGCAGCAGCTCGGCCGCCCCCGCCGGCACCCCCGGGGTGCGCAGCAGCGCGGCGTCGACGGCGGCCAGGTCGTCGGCCGTCATCGGGTCCTCCCGGTCGCCGTGGTGGAACCGGGCCCGCCCGCCCAGCCGGGCACCGCCGTGGGTCGTCACCTCCACCACCGCCGGCCGGCCCGCCGGATATCCCTGGTCCAGCCCGGGGTCGTGGCGTACGGTCACCCGCTCGGCGAGCCGGGCGGCGCGGGTCCGTCGGTCGTCCGCCGCCCCGTCCGGGGCGCCCGGGTCGGTGCCGAGCAGTCCGCAGGCCACCACCCACGGGATGCTGAACTGGCGGGCCAGCCGGCCGGCCGGCCGCCGCTCGGCGAGCAGAGCCGCCCCCGCGTAGGTGTGCACGGTCACCGCCGCCACCTCGGCGGCGGGCAGGGCCCGGGCCAGGGCGCGGGCCACCGTCCCGGCGGTCGGGGTGTGCGCCCACACCCCGACCGGCTTGAAATACACGTCGGGCAGCAGCGGCCGGGACAGCAGCGCGGCGTCCACCGGCCGGTCGGTGCCGCCCTGGTGGACGGTCCGCCCGAGGTGGGGCAGCACCGGGCCGGTGGCCGGGAACCCGGCGTCGGCGAGCCGGGCGACGGTCAGCCCGTTGGCGGTGCCCAGGGCGGGCAGCAGGTAGTGGGCGGCATGCCCCCGCCGGGTGTCGGCCTCCGGCCCGGCCAGCGCCACGGTCAGCGCCAGGTTCACCGTCGCGGCCAGTCCGGCGGCGTCCTGCCCGGCGACGGTCCCGGCGGCGGCCGCCGCCGCGCCGACGCCCCACCCACCGTGCGGGTGCACCCCGGGGCGGGGCGCGCCGAGCAGCAGCCCGAGTCGGGCACCCACCTCCCAGCCGACCGCCAGCGCCCGCAGGAACACCCGCAGGCTGCGGTCGTCGACCTCGGCGGCGGCCAGGGCGGCGGCGTACGCGTGCAGCCCCGGGTGCCCCCGGGATTCGCGCAGCCCCTCGTCGCACTGGCTGACGGTGATCGCCGCCGCCGTCACCGCGGCGGCCCGCGCCGGCTCGTCCGTCCCGCCCGGCGCGGCCAGCAGGCTGCACGGGCCGTCCGGGTCGCCGGCGGTGTCCAGCCCGGCGGGCAGGTGCCCGTGGGCCGCGACGGCGTTGGCGGTCAGCCGGGCCGCCACCTGCCGCACCAGCACCTGCCCGGTGCCGGTGGCCAGCAGTGTGTCGGCGGCCTCGACGGCACCGGCGACGAGCGTGGCCAGCACGTCGTCGTGGGCGTCGGACCGCCGGTGCCCGGTCACGGCGCGATCACCTGCTTGCCGAGCACCCGCCGGTCGGCGAGCGCCTGGTGGGCCCGGCCGGCGTCGGCCAACGACAGGACCGCGTCGACCCGGGGGGCGAGCTGTCCCGCCGCGACCAGCCCCAGCACCCGGGCGATCTCGTCGGGACGCTGGCTGCGCGAGCCGCGCAGCTCGTACTCGTTGCGGAAGGTCTCGATGAGGTCGAGGTGCGGGTGCTCCCCGGCGTGGCCGCCGCCGACGATCAGCCGGCCGGTGGGGGCGAGGGTGCCCAGCGCGGCCTCGAAGACGTCGCCGCCGATGTGTTCGACGATCACGTCGAAGCCCGCGCCCCCGGTGATCTCCCGGGCCTCGGCGGCCCAGTCGGGATTCCGGGTGCTCAGCACCGCGTCCGCGCCGAGCGAGGAGACGAAGTCGGCCTTCGCCGGGTCGCCGATGAGGCCGACCACCCGGGCGCCGCCGAGCTTGGCGAGCTGCACCACCGCGTGCCCGAGCCCACCGGCGGCGCCCGGGGCGAGGACCCACTCGCCGGGGGCGAGCCGACCGATGGAGTACAGGGTGCGCCAGGCGGTGCCGAAGGAGATCGGGGTGGCGGCGGCGACCACCGGGTCGAGGTCGCCGATGTCCAGCAGGCCGCGCGCCGGGGCCACCGCGTGCCGGGCGTACCCGCCCCACCTGGTGATGCCGGGCATGTCGGCGTTCGGGCAGAGGTTGGCCCGCCCGGTCAGGCAGCGGGGGCAGCTCCCGCAGGGCGTGTTGGGCAGCACCAGCACACGGTCGCCCGGGGCCCGGCCGGTGACCCGGGAACCGAGCCGTTCCACCACGCCGACGACCTCGCGGCCGAGCACGTGCGGCAGCCGCAGCGGCATCCGGGACACCCCGCTGCGCAGGTCGGCGTCGAGGTGGTTGACGGCGACCGCGAGCACCCGCAGCAGGACCTCGTCGGGGCCGGGTTCGGGCAGGTCGACCTCGGTGAGGGTGAGCGTCTCGGGGCCGCCGTACCCGTTCATGGTCACTGCTTCGGTCTTCACGCGCGACGTCCTTCCACCATGGTGCGCAGGGCTTCCGGCACGGCGCCGGGTTCTTCGACGGCCAGGGCGAGGGCCAACGCGACCCGGGCCTGGGTGCCGGTGAGGTCACCGGCGAAGAGCGCGCCGGCGCGGGCGAGGGTCGCCCCGCCGCCGGCGTAGACCGGGCGGACCCGGCCCGCCCCGGTCCGGCTGGTGATGACCACGGGTACGCCGCGTCGGCCGGCCTCCGCGATGGCCTCGGCGACCGCGGGTGGGGCGTTGCCCGCGCCGAACGCCTCGACCACGATGCCGGCGGCACCGGCGTGCAGCGACGCGCGCAGGTGGGTGCCGTCCGCGCCCGCGACGAGCTTGACCAGGTCCACCCGGGGCAGTCGGGTGGGGATCGGCAGGTGGGCGTAGTGCCCGCCCCGGGCGGCGGTGGAGACCCGCAGCACGCCGTCCGGGTCGACCAGGGCCAGCACGCCGGCGGTACCGCCGGAGAACGCCGACACCGCCGAGGTGTGCACCTTGCGGCTCTCCACCGCGGCGTACGCGACGCCGCCCATGACCGTCGCCGCACCGAGCGGCCGGGGCGCGGTGACCACCCGGATCGCGTCGGCGAGGTTGCGTCCGGCGTCGGAGTCGGGCTCGTCGGCGCCACGCTGGGCCCCGGTCAGCACGACCCGGGCGTCGGGGCCGGTGAACTGCCCGGTCAGGTAGGCGGCCTCCTCCAGCGTGTCGGTGCCGTGGGTGACGACCACGCCGGTGAACCCGTCGTCGAGCTTGGCCCGTACCGCCTGGACGGTGGTCAGCATGTCGTCCAGGGAGAGCGTGAAGCTCGGCCGGCAGGACAGGTCGAAGCCGTGGATCTCCGCGTCGGTCGTGCCCAGGACGTTCTTCAGCAGGTCCGTGACGGAGTCGGTCACGGCCAGGCCCTTGTCGGGGTCCCACCGCGACGCGATCGTCCCACCGGTTGCCAGAACCGCGATCCGCACCGGCCACACCCCCTTTGCGCAAACGATTGCTCAATCGAGGTGATGACAGTTGCACAAACGTTCGCCCTGCACAAGAGCTGCGAGAACGTGAACCCGAGGATGATATGGATTGGTGGCCGCGTCGATGACGTACGGATGTCGGGCCTGTTGCGGTGTCCGTCGTCGTCCGGTTCCCGGGTCGCCACGGTGTCGCGGCGCGGCGGGCGGCCGGCGGCGTGGCAGGCTGGGACCGTGTACCGGGAACGACCCGCCGGGGTGATCGACGCAGCGGTGCTCTGGGCCAGCGAGAGCCGCCCGGACGCCCCGCCGACCCGGGTGCTGCCCGACGGTTGTCTCGACCTGCTCTGGTCCAGCCGCTCGGGGCTGCTGGTCGCCGGCCCGGACCGCACGGCGCAGCTCAGCGTGTCGGCACCCGGAGAACGGTGGCGCGGGGTCCGGCTGCCGCCCGGGGTGGGCCCGGCCGTCTTCGGCGTCCCCGCCGACGAACTGCGGGACCGCCGGGTGCCCCTCGACGCCCTCTGGGGGCGTGACGCCGTCCGGCTCACCGAGCAGCTCGGCGCGTCGCCCACCGCCGCCGCGCTGGCCGCGATCGCCGTCGACCGGCTCGCCCGGGGAGGCGGCGTCGACCCGCTCGGCCCCCGGGTGGCCGCGCTGCTCGCCGCTGGCGCCACGGTCACCGCGACCGCCGCCGAGGTCGGCCTCGGCCCGCGCGCCCTGCACCGGCGCAGCCGGACCCTCTTCGGGTACGGCCCCAAGACCCTCGCGCGGATCCTGCGGTTGCACCGCGCCCTGGCGCTGGCCCGTCGCGGCGTCGGCCTGGCCGAGGTGGCCGCCCGTGCCGGTTACGCCGACCAGGCCCACTTCACCCGCGACGTCCGGGACCTGGTCGGCGTCGCACCGACCACCCTGCTCGCCCGCTGACCACCCGCGTCACCCCGGAGCGGCCGGGTTCCCGAGTCCCCCGTGACCGGGTCCGACGGGCGCGAGGGCCGGCGTTTCGATGGTGCCTGCGTCCGGAGGTGGCTACGGGGCTGAGGGCTGCGGGCTGCGGTGGTTGCCCGGGGCCGCCGTGGTGCTCTCGGGGTCGTCCCGGGTCACGGCGGTGGTCCCGAGGTTCGCCGCCGACAGCGTGGTGACGTGACCGTCGGGCCGACCCCGGCCACCTCGGTCCACCCCACCCGTTGCCCGTCCCGATGGGCGCGGCGAGGGGGTGGGGTTGTGCAGTGCGGGCCCTTTCGAGCTGATGGCGTCAACGAATCGCGCCCGTGCGCGGCCGGCCGGGAGCCCGCCGGTCCTCGGTGCAGGGTGGGTGCGCTTACCCGGATCGATGCGGCTCCGGCGAGGTCGCCCCGGCCCTGGCTGCCTTTCGCCGGTCGCCCCGGCCTTGGCCGCCTTCACGCCGGTCGCCCCGGCCCTGGCCGCCTTCACGCCGGTCGCCGCGCGGCCGGCCCGGGGACGGCGGTCCTGCGCTCCGTGGTGCCCCTTGGCGCGGGAGCCCCGACCGGCCCGCGTTGACGTCGCCGCGAATCGTTGGCGTCATCAGCTCGAAAGGGTCCGTACCGGGAAGGGTCGGCCGGGTCCGTACCGGGAAGGGGCGGCCGGTGGGTCAGCTCGGTCCGGGGGATGCGGTGTCGGGCGTGCCGGCGGGGGGCGTGGCGTCGAGGGGCGCGAAGAGGTCCACGCCGTTGCCGTCCGGGTCGTGCAGGATCGCGTACCGCTGGCCCCAGAACGCGTCCCACGGGGCGACCTCGCCGTGGAAACCCGCCTCGGTGAGCGCGGTCCAGTACCGGTCCACCTCGGCCGGGTCGGCGCACAGGAAGGCGAGGCTGGCGCGCGGGCTGCCGCTGGGCGGCGTCCAGTCGGGGTGGAAGCCGCGCAGCATCGTCACGGTGTCCCAGGCCAGCCGCAGCCCACCGGGCAGGGTGACCTCGACGTGGTC